>CAZHPP010000351.1:0-4773 GCA_964534535.1 uncultured Victivallales bacterium
ATCTCCCACCATAATGCATTCATATTTCTTATCGCATCTTCTTGTCTTAAAACAGAACAGGTGCATTCGGAGTTCTGCGTCAGCGTTCCCTGATGAATGCGCGGGCGAAGAGCTTTCTGATGATCTCCGCTGTGCTTCCGGCCTCGCGGATTTCATTGTCGAAATCGCCTGAAAACAGTTTGACGATCAGCTCTTCGCGCTGGGATGATGTCAGCCTGCCGAACCTGATGAATGTGTCATTTCCAAACGGTTCGGCGCTTCCTCTGAGTTCCGAATTTATGCCCGCGACCGCAAGGCCGGCATTTTTCTTTCCAAGTCTGCCTTCTATGATTCCGCCTTCAAGGGAAAGTGATTTCAGACGCACCGCAAGTCCGTCGGCGGAGACGGTTTCATTCACAGTGAACTGTTCCTCTGCGAACGGTCTCTTCGCATCGAAGCACAGCACCAGCGCAATGATCAGCAGGAATATGTTGAGCGACGTCCAGAAGACGGCATAATGAAAAAATCCGTAATCCGTTACGATCCTGTATTCCGGAACAAGGTTCACCGCAAGTCCTGCGAACGAAAGAACTATGACCGTCAGGGAAGCCGTGAATACGAACCAGTCGGTCCCCGCTTTCGAAGCGCTGCCCTTGGGCGTCACACGGAACGGTTCGCCGAAAGGCTTGATCAGACTCGAAAGCGCCACCGGAAATATCCTGAACATTCCGAAGACGTTCACCGCCGACGAAAGGAGCGGCAGATAACTCTTCCCGGTAAACCATCTCATTGTCATGAAATATGCAGGAAACAGCGGGAACTGATACGCGATCAGGCCGGACGAATCGATCACGTCCAGCGGACGCAGATCAAAGAACAGATATGCAAGCGGGATCGTCAGCATCATGAATCTCGAAAACGGCTGAAGCAGCCAGCTGTAAGGCGAAAACAGGATTCTCTGAAGCATCGAAAGTCCCTTTGCCCTGAGCGGCCCCTGCTTCACGAAGAAGCACTGGATTCCGCCGCGGCACCACCTGCCGCGCTGTATGAAGTAGCTGTCGAGGGATTCGGACGACATGCCGAAGCTGAGAGCCTCGTTGAGATAGATCGTCTTATAGCCGGCTTCCAGCATTGTCAGCGTGGTGAGCAGGTCCTCTGTGATGGAAGCAGTCGGTATTCCTCCGATCTTCATGACGGCCTTCCGCCGCAGCACGGAACAGGAGCCGCAGCAGAACGCGGCTCCCCAGGCGTCGCGGCAGGAAGCCATGGAGTCGAAGAACAGACGCTGTTCATCCGGTATCAGCCTTTCAAGGCCGAGATTGAGCTGTACGGGGTCTCTGTTAAAGAAATGCTGCGGGGTCTGGACAATTCCGATTGACTCGTCATGAAGGAAAAAACCGACTGTCCTGTGCAGAAAGTGTCTCGTCGGCACGAAATCCGCATCGAATACGGCGGCAAGTTCGCCGGAAGTCTGAGCAAATCCGCTGTTGAGGTTTCCGGCCTTCGCATGGAGATTGTCCGGACGCGTCAGGTATCCGACCCTCTGCTCGATGCAGAATTTTCTCAGCCATTCGCGTCTGCCGTCGTCGAGCACCCAGACTTTGAAATCGGGGTAGTCAATATATTTTGCGCCGATGATGCTTTTTTCGAGTATTTCGATTCCCTCGTTGTAAGTCGGTATGAACACGTCGACCGACGGGAAGCGCCGGAGTTCCTTTTCATATCTGCCGGCCTCCTCGGAACGGCAGTTCTTCCTGCTCATGATCAGCAGGAAGATGCATACTTCCGCAAAGGCCGCGAGTTCGCATGCAAAGACAATCCATATCCAGAACGATCCTGAATGCAGGACTGTGGCGAAGAAACGCCATAGAATGTATCTGAGCGCCATCGCCGCGGCAAAACCTGCGACGAGAGCCCTGTGGCGGTTCACCGCCTTCGAAAGGGACGGCAGGACAAGCAGCCAGACGGCTCCGACGAGCAGAAACGGCCTGATCATCTCCATGTCAGAATACATTGAAAAACCTTGCAATGTCCTGAATCGGGTTCCATGCCCTTGCGAACTTGACATCGACGCGCTGGCCGATGCGGTAGAAATTGTCGACCGAGAGCGACAGGTCTTTCCTGTCGGCTTCGATCCATACCCTGAATTCGCGCTTGGGGTCGTTGACCGGCACGGCCGCCAGTTCGTACATGCGTCCCTGCATTCCCGACCCTCTGCGCGCGGCGACAATGCCCTTGTGGAAACGGGTTTCCCCCCTGAGCCTGTATTCCACTGCGCTTCCGCGCGGAATGCGTGAAAACAGGTACTCCGGAACTGTGACATCGAGGAACACCGTGCCGCAGTCCATGAGCACGATCAGTTCCGAATTGATGGCGACCGTGCTTTCCTCCCCGGCCGGGATGCGCCAGACAAGACAGTCGAACGGAGCCTGTATCTTGAATTCGCGCATCGTTTCGAGGCGCTTCTTTTCCATTTCGATCTGGAGTTCAATCCCCTTGAGCCTGTCTTCAGATTCTGCGAGCGCGGCCTCTGCAAGTGCCGTTTCGATCACGAGCTGGTCGCGGCGCTGGTTTGAATACGGCACATCGTTGTTGCCGTCGCCGAGGAACACTCCGTTCCGGACGGCTTCCAGTTTGTTTTCAAGTTCGCCGCGGCGCTGTTTGAGTTCAAGAATTCTGGCCTCCGACTGGAGAAGACGCGACTGCGTGGTTTCCACTTCCCGCAGACGTATTGCGTTTTTCTCGAACATCTTGCGGTTTGCTTCATGGTTCAGCCTGGCGCGTTCGCATTCGGCCTGTTCGCTTTTGAGCTGGGAACCATTCTGGGCGATCTGCATCTCATACTGTTTTTCATTGAATTTCTGATATTTCTGGAGATTTTCCCTGAGTTCGCCCGAAAGCGCAAGATATTTTTCCAGACGCTTCCGCATAATCCCGGCGCGGCTTTCAAGGGTGATCTTTTCCGTCTGGAGCTTGTAGAGAAAACTTGAATCGAGCCGGTCGTTCGAGACAGTCCCGATGACGGAGCCCTTCCTGTAAAACGCGCCGTGTCTGAGCCGGGAATCGCGGTATTCCACTTTGCCCTCGATGGGACTTCGCAGCGTGACGGTCCTTGCGTTCACCACGCCGTCGCTCGAATTTGCAAGGTAAAGTTTCGGAATGAATGTTACAGCCAGAAATACAAGAAACAATATTCCTGCCGTGATGCGCAGCCGCTTCTTCCACATTGGAATCCCCCCTCAGAGATCGTTGTTGTTTGAAATACGCGTCAAACTGAAGAGACAGCAGATTCTAAAAAATGTTCGTTGCAGTAAAAGGAAGACCGGGACTGGCAAACCGGGAAAAATTCCAGTGTGCTTCTCCCGGAAAACTGGACAGCTTGATGAGATGGCAAACGGCCTGTGAAATATCACAAAGGGAACAGCAGAACAGCTTGCAATCCTACCCCGGCGGCGGTATGGTAACAGAAAATATGATGCAGTCTTGAAAACAGGAAACCGCAAAAATGATGCCGGAAAATTTTACTAAAATCTTTCTTTGGACCGGCGCGGTCGGCTGGGGAGTGTCCGTGCTGGGCGCAGTCCTGCCATGGAGTGTGATTGAACCAATGCTTTTGAGCATGGGCATGTCGAATCCGGTCGCCGATCCGCAGATTCATTACTGGTTCCGCATGGCGGCCGGCGGCTGGACGGTCATCGGATTTCTGTTCCTCATGGCCGCGCTGTTTCCGGAACGATATGAAAATCTGATTCCGCTGCTGGCGGCGGGTTCGCTTTTTGAGGGAGTTGTTCTGCTGATTTACGGATTGATGTTGAACCGCCCGGCGTTTCCGTTTTACGGAGACGTTGCATATTGTCTCGTCGTGGGCGCGGGATTGCTGGTCTGCCGCAAAAAACGCGGGGCGGTCCACAAATGAAACAACTGCTGAAACAGCCGTGGTTCTGGATTCTGCTGGCGGACCTGACATATCTGTTCATTCTATGGCCGCTTTCGGAAAAGCCGGAGATCCTGTTCCCTGTTCTGCCGGAAGCGTGGTACGATCTGTGGGAAGAATTCGCAGTGATGCATCTGGAATATATCTTGTCCGTCGGAATGCTGTTCCTTGTGGCGGCTTCGATTGGAATCGCAATCTTCGGGCTGTTTTCCAAGACGGAACGTGGCTTCAAAAAAGCCGGGAACCTGGCCGGTTATCTTGCCATTGTATTTTTTACCTTATTAGCGGGAATGCCGTCCTTGGGGCGTGCACGGGAAAAAGCACGACGGATCAGCTGTCAAGCTGACATGAAGCAGATTGTATTTGCTTTGAATCAGTATGCCGACGACTGGGGCGGGGCCTATCCACCGGATTTACGGACGCTCTCTGACACGCAGTATTTGACGGATAAAGGGATTTACCGCTGTCCGAGCCGGAGGCGTCCGAATCCGGAGTTTTCCGATTATCAGTATTTCGGAAAGGGGCGGAAATTCGGAGAAAAGCCTTTCCCGATTCTGCGCGACCGGGAAAAGAATCATCCGGGAAAATACAGGAATGTTCTGTATTCCGGCGGACAGGTCGCCGCTGAAACGGGAGACAGAAAATAGCACGGGAAAACGTTCTCTGTGTCCCCAGTTTGCAATCCCCGCCCGACGGCGGTATGGTAATGAAGAAAGGGAAAACATTGAAAAAAACAGTTGCCATAAGAGTAATATTTCTGCTGCTGTGGGTTATGATTCCAATTTCATGTGCCATCTTGGCAAGATGGCCATCGGCCAATCGTGCAGAATCATTCCTGCTGGGCATTGCCGGATGTCTTT
>CAZHPP010000352.1:0-4763 GCA_964534535.1 uncultured Victivallales bacterium
AAGCAGAAAGACAACGTTGATTTAACACTTTCCGGAGGAAAACGCAATACCCCTTTCGTTGAAAAGGCATTTTACTTGACCAGCAAGGACGGTGGAAAAACCGCAAAAAAATTTTAAGGAATAATTTAGGGATTTATCTTCACAAAAGAATTCCAGTATGAGAATGGAACTTATTTCTCACGGAACTGGAAAATATTCCCCACAATACAGCGTGTGATCTTTATGCAAAGCCGCCTTGACTCGGAGAAACCATGTCATGAATGTGACTGGCGAAGGCAAAACCAGCGGATTGTCATGATTTCCCTGCTGGTCTTGTGTGTTCTTTTTCAAACATACAATACTCTTTCTGCATCCGAGTGTAAATATCACTTGTCTCTGGACGGGGACGTATTGTCTCAGGAGTTCCTGAAATATCAGAATATGCAGCAAGAGGCCTTCTTTCAATCAAAGACGCCGCACGGAGCACCGAACCGAGCCCAGATGCATCGGTAACGGAAACAGTCTGTATTTCCGCCTGAAACACATCGGCAAGAATTTGCCTGAAGCCTTCGGATTTTGAAGCTCCTCCGGTAAGTCTGATTGTCCTGACATCGGCCTTCTGCCAGGCGGAATGAAGCTTCATGGAAAGCGCCTGGGATTCCAGCACGGCGCGAATGTTCTGTTCCGGAGATGCCGCGGCGGAATCATAATTGTATTTTGCTCCGGCTGTCAGCACGCGCGGAGTGCTTTCCGGTTCGAACCACGGCAGCATAAGACGTCCGCCGTTCCCGGGCACAGTGATGCGGCAGGCTTCGCGGTCGAAGAAATTCCAGTCCGACTTTGTAAGGTCGCGGACTTTTTCTCTTGCGAGCGAACCGTTCGTGAAGCAGATCAGGCTCATGAATCCGCCGGAGGGGTTGCCGAACACGTGTCCGCAGCCGTCGGGATCGGTGAGAAAATCTCTCATCGGAGCAAAGAAGGTGTCGCTGGTGCCGAGGCTGATGCACGCGGAGCCGAACTCCGCCGCTCCGACACCGGCAAGACTTCCAGGATTGTCGCCCGTCCAGACGACCACCGGAATACCTTTGCGGAAGCCGAATTTTTCAAAATACGGGTCGAGTTTCCCCGCAATGGAGGCGGAATCCACGGCCCGGGGAAGTCTCTTCCTCAGTCCCGGAGCTGTGAACTCCGCGATTTCATCATTCCATTTCATCGTACGGAGGTCCAGCAGGTTCATTCCGGCGCCGTCGCCGAAATCGACCGGAGCGTGTTTTCCGCACAGAACCGAACACAGGAACGAACTCACAAGGTGAATCTTCCCTGTTTCCGCATACTGTGACGGGTTCTCCGATGCGAACTTGCGGATCTGCGGACCGGTGAACCGTTCTACCGCAGGACTCCCTGTGATGCTGCGCATGGACTCGCCGAACCTCGAGGTCAGTTCAGCGCATTCTTTTGCAGTCGAACGGTCCATCCAGATCGGGGAAGAAGCACGCGTGAAGCAGGAGTTCAGATTTTCCGTGAGACTTTTCTTCGGGTCGAGCTTCGGGAAACGGGCGCTGAGATACACTGAACCGTGCTGCTGTCCGGAGCCTGAAATACCATCGACCTTCGCCGGATCGATTCCATGCTCCAGAAGCTGCTGAAGCAGCAGTTCGAGCGCGTCGAGCCACATGCGTGGATCGGCGCGGCGGATCAGCGGATCTTCGTTCGGGAGGAATCCGTTCGGCGAACGGTACTGCGGAAGGTCGCGTCCGTAATTTACATCGGCTGTACCTGCGATGCGCATGTCCGACGTGTCGGCCGCGATGGCCTTCATGCTTTGAGTTCCGGCATCGATTCCAAGGAAAAGTCCCATGATGCGGCCCTTCTTTCGATTAGAGATTGCACATCTGGCGGATTGCGGCGAGGTCGGCGGCAGTCTGACCTTTGGAACGGGACGCCGGACGGATCCTCTGCGCAAGGGCTTCCGCCATATGGAGCGCTTCGACGCAGTTTTCAATGAACTGCTCGCGGCAGGCGATCTGGTTCTTCACGTCGGCTTCGGCGCGGAGCATGTGGCAGTCAAATTCCACGATCCCCTTCCAGCCGATGTCCTTGAGCGCCTTGAACATGTACACCGTCTCGCTGAGGCCTTCGGGGCCTGCGAGCGGCGGAAAGTCGTTGTCGAACTGTCCCTTGATCTGCGAGCCGAAATGGATGAATTTAAGCTTATGCAGGCTTATCAGGTAGGAAACCGTCATGACAGCATTCAGCAGACACATGCTCTCGTGCTGGAGGAGTTCCGGGTTGACGCCCCAGAAGTCCGGCTTGTCGAGACGACCGAAGATGAATCCGGCCGCGTGTCCGCTGGTGGGCAGAAACATCTGTCCGCGGGGCTCGTTGGGCTTGGGTTCGACCGTGGCACCGATATAGTTGGTCATCTTCTGTTTTTCGATGTAGTCTGTGACGCCGTTGAGGCCTTCGGCGATCCAGTCGTAGACATGTTTCCAGTCGGTGGAGACGGTGGATTCAAAGCCGTCGCGCGCAACCCAGTAGGTGTAGTGTCTTGCGCCGAAGAACTGGCCGATTCTGAGTGTACGCTGAACTTTTTTTACTGCCATGGCACGGATTTCGGGATCGGGGTTCGCGAGTCCACCATCGCGAAAGAGTTTGTTTCCGTGAAGGTTGCAGATGGAGGCATTGTACTTGAGTCCGGCGGCGTCCAGACATTTCTTGAGCTTGCGGAGCGTCCTGGCGGCTTCGCTCTTCGGGTCGAGGTCGTCCTCGGGGTGTTCCGGATCCCACGGCACGAGGTCGTCGTCATGCCAGCTTGTGGTGGTGATGAGACCTTTCTTTGCGGCGTCAGCGATCAGTCCGGCCGTTTCAAGGGAACTGATCTTTTCGAGCACGGGCCCGCCGAACGGGTCTCCGAGCGGGTTCCCGACACACCAGAACGGCATGGAAATTTCTGCGGCAATACTGTTGTTCTTCATGACAGAATCCTCCTGTTTATGTGTTACTATAGACCCGCGTAAGTGAAAGGCCTTGACAAAAACACCAAATAAGAGTATAATATCACCATCATGGACAAAAAACTTCAGACATTGCCTGAGCATTATTATTTTGAACCGGGAATGGTTCCTGTGGCTGTGAAGCGCGTCGAGGGCGGACAGCCTTCGCACAGGTATGATTACACCGGAACAGAGCACCGTCACGCCTTCACGGAAATCGCAATCGTGCGAGAAGGTTCCGGAAGGCACTGCATCAATGGTTCAGAAGGCGCCGTCGCGGCGGGTGATGTTTTCGTGCTTCTGCGCGGAACGCGGCATTATTTTCCGGACCGCCGCAGTCTGCATCTCGTTAACGTGATGTTTTCGCCGCATCTCTTCGATTCCATGAGGACCGTCCTGAACAGGATTCCAGGATACAACGTGATGTTTAGGATAGATACAAAAGCTGAGTCCGGACAGCTCTTTCCGGAACATCTGCGACTGACTCCGCGCGCACTGCCGAGGGCGCTTGAAACAGTCTCCGCGATTGAACACGCGCTGGCGGACACGTCTCCGTCCGGCGGAGCCGCCGCATGCGCAAGACTGCTGGACCTGATCCTGTTTCTTTCACACTGCAGGGAAATGCCGGAGGAGAGCGAACGCTCGGAAACACGTCTCGGCGCCCTGCTGAGCCGACTGGAAACCGATTTCAGCAAACCGTGGACTCTCGACAAAATGGCAGGGATGATGTATCTTTCCGCCAACCAGTTTCTGAGGGTTTTCCGTTCAGCCGCAGGGATGTCCCCGATGCAGTATCTGATACGGCTGAGGATCGAAGCCGGGAAGCGTCTTCTGCTGGAAACCGACAGGTCCGTTTCGGAAATAGCATTCCAGTGCGGATTCAGCGATTCCAATTATTTCTCAAAACAGTTTGTGAAGCAGTGCGGATGCCCGCCGAAACAGTACCGCTCCGGACACCGCACCGCGCACTGATGCGTGTCACTTCACTGAACCGAGAAGCTGGTCAAAATTCTTCCACGAGGGAGCTTTGTCGTCGGTTTCGACAGCAAGTCTGTTCGCCGAAGAATCGTATTTCAAAACGTATTTGAAGCCGCCGGCGGAAATATCCATCGTCATTCCCTTCGGATTAACGGTTACAGACTTCACATCAATATGGAAATGCACTGTATTAATTGAGAAATTGACCGAGACACATGCTTTGTCCAGCACCGCTTTAATTTTGCGTAAACGCTTGCAGGCAAAACTTGTCGGTGTGTGATCATCCTCTGGTTGATCGATATTCCACAGTACAAGGCCGTGGTGGCAGCCTGTGGCATTAATCAGGCCAAATCTTCCGGCATCGGCGATAATTTTGGCAACATCCAGCGAGTCAAGTTTATCGAGCATCGCACGGCCGAATGGCTCTCGCTTAAGGGATTTCCGACACACCAGAATGGCATAGGACGATACGTTACGGTTTATTTTGCTTTCATATTATTTTCTGGCTTATAATATTTATTTATGATCCGTATTTACCGGAATCAGTTTTGGTGTTTTGCCGAGAGTTGATGCAATTGGAAAATTCGGGGTATAAAGATGATAATTCTTTTCCGGCATGAGGTTCCAAGCCAAACAAATTGATCTTTTTGCAGATGGCAGGCTTGATGTTTCCCCATCATTTCAGTGCGGTTTCTTCCACGGACTTATACGGTTCGAAGACAGAAACGATCTTGACAGCCGGAGCGCATGCCAGAAGATGCTCTACCTCGATCTGGCTGCGAATATCTGCTGAAATAATGCAGACGTTGATGT
>CAZHPP010000353.1:0-4749 GCA_964534535.1 uncultured Victivallales bacterium
GCGAGCGCGCCGTATCCCGCGTGGGAGTAGAGGTCGATCACCTTGTCCGGCGGATACATGCCGTCCGAGGTCGTGGAATGCGTATGGAGGTTCGCTCTGACCGCTTCGAGTTCTTTCCCGTAGAAATTCATGGTTTCCGTCATCCTTTTTTATCGTTGAGAAAATAAAATGCGAGCATGGAGGAGTCGTGCTTTTCAAGATTGACCGGCCGGTGCGGAAGCGCTCCGTTGAAGAGAAGCGTGTCCCCCGTCTTCAGGATCATCTTCCGGCGTCCGAGCGTGAATTCGAACGATCCGGAAAGGATGTGGATCAGTTCCCGGCCTTCGCTGGTCACGGCTGCGCGCTTTCCGCCCGGCTCGACCGTGAGGAGGAGCACCTGCATGTCGCAGGAATCCATGGCGCGCTCCAGCACCATTTCGTACCGGAATCCGGTGCTGCGTTCGCGCTCGACCCTGCGCCGTGATTTTGCGCGGACGAGGAGATAATCAGGGTGTCCCGGTTCCGCCATGCCTTCGAACAGCGCCGCAGGGTCCGCCTTCAGCACGCGCGCGAGCGTGAAGAGGACCGGCAGCGACGGCACCGCCCGCGCATTCTCGATTTTCGAAAGCATTCCGGGTGAGAGCCGTGTTTTCCCCGCAAGGTCCTGAAGGGTCATTCCCGCCTTCCGGCGGAATTCCCTGAGCCGTTCCCCGAGACGGAACATGTGGTCGTACATCATCCGGCATTTCCTCCTTGAAAAAGTAATATATTGCATTATATTAAAAAATGCAAGAAAAATTTTAACATAATTCAAATTCTGCAAGGAGTTTTCCTGCCATGGCGGTTCTCTATGCTCTGCTCTGCCTTGTGTTTGCTGCGTTCAACGACTTCCTGTTCAAGCTCTATGCGCGGAAGGACCGCTCCCGCGGAATGTTCGTCTCGCTGGTCGGAATCGCATGGTTCTGCGTTTCCGTGTGGTTCCCGTGGTCGGGGGAAAGCAGCATGAGGGAGACTGTGGCCTGGGGATTGATTTCGGGCGCGTTTTCCGTATTCGGAAACATTCTGCTGATCGAATCCATGTCCCATCAGAGCGCGGGAGTCTGTTCCACGATCTACCGGCTGAACATGGTGTTCGTGGTGATCGGCGCGGCGCTGTTCTTCGGCGAGACACTTTCCGTGCTGAAGTGGTGCGGCGTGATTCTCGCCGTCGCGGCCGTGGCCGGATTCATGCCGTCGCGGCGCGAGCTCAAGGTCAGGGGGATCGGGTTCCTGCTGGTGATGGCGGCATGCGTGTCCCGCGCCTGCATGGGGCTTTCCTACAAATATGCGTTTTTGCACGGTGCCGACCGCAACGGCGTCGTCATGATCGACTGCCTGATGTGGATCGTCTGCGGATTCGGCTATGCGTTCCTGCGGGAGCGTCCCGTGGAACGTCCCGACCGGAAACTGCTCGGCTACGGACTCGTTTCCGGACTGCTGGTTTCGGGGATCGTGATTTTCATGGCGCTTTCCCTGCAGAAGGGGGATGCGAGCATTGTGATCCCCATTGCGCAGATGAGTTTCCTCGGCACGTTCGCGCTGGGAATGCTGTTCCTGAAGGAGCGGCTCACGCCTGCGAAGGGGCTCGGAATCCTGTTCGGAACGGGGGCCATTCTGCTCCTCGCGCTCTGAACATGGCAGCTCAACTGTAATGATAATTTCAGTACAGATGTATTTTTTTTGACTTTTTCCTGAGACATCCTGTTGTCAAATGAAAAGACATGTGTTATAATTGTCTCCATAACAGCGGGAGTTTCAGCGTCATGCCGAGAACGACGAAAAGCGAAAAAATCGCGGAGCTGATCCGGACGGACCTTCTGACGAAGCGGGTCCCGAAGGATTCGCCCGTCTATTCGGTGCGGAAGCTGGCTGCGGCATACGATGTTTCCACTACGACGGCGGACCGCGCGCTGGACCTTCTTGCCGAGGACGATCTCGTTTACCGCCGGGAAAAGAGCGGAACGTATGTCAAGAACACTCCGCCGGAAAAGCTGAGAATCGTCTGCGCGGTGACGACCGGTTCGCAGGAAGACACTTCCTCCCTGACGCGGCTGAATAACCAGCGGGTGGAAAGCCTTTGCCGTGCCTTTCAGGAACGCGGCGCCGCAATGGAGTTCATTTCCTATCCGGAACTGAAGTCGCCGGAACTGGCGGCACGGCGTCTCGACGGCGCGCGCGGACTCCTGATTTCATCGGGATTCCTGGATTCGAAGACCGAATCGGTGATTTCCGCGTTTCAGGGGCATCGCGTGGTGTACATGCACGATGTGATCCGGCGTTTCCAGTTCCCGTGTTCGCAGGTGGTTCCGGATTTTGCTCCGGCGTTGCGGAAGGTGCTGGAATATCTGGCGCCGGATGAGCGGACGCGGTTCACGGTTCTCACCGCCGAACACGACAATGCGTACGACCGCCGTGCGGCGATTCTGGATTCTCTGGACGAGTTCGGGATTCCGCTTTCCAGGGTTACGGTCTTTTCGCCTTGGAAAATCAGCAATTACGAATCTGAAAAGGCGAAAAAGTTAGTGGAGTCCCATTGGCGGGAAATTGAAGGTTCGGTCGTGTTCACGACCACGGAATATATCGCACAGGCGCTGCTGGGCATGAACGTGCGGGTGGTTTCAATCGACAACCTGGAAGTGCTTTCGATGCGTCCGGAGAATGCGGTCATCACGTCCATAGACGGGATGGCTCCGCAGGTTGCGGAGACGGCTGCGAAGCTTCTGTGCGACCTGATTGAACGCAGAGAGAAGAATTCATATATCATCGGTGTGCCTGCCGATTTATATTTGCGCAAAACAACTCTGAAAAGCAAAGGATGGGGAAAGAAATGAAGACGAAAAATTTCACACTGATCGAACTCCTGGTGGTCATTGCGATCATCGCGATCCTGGCCGGAATGCTTCTGCCCGCATTGAACGCGGCGAGGGAAAAGGCCCGGGCCTCAAACTGCATCGGGAACCTCAAACAATATATGCAGGTGCATCAGAACTACGCCGATTCATATGAAGGATTTTTTCTGACGGGCGGAACGGACGGAAAGGGACCGCTGGTCGTATATGAGGCGATCGGAGCCATTACAAACAGGGGAATCACGAAATGCCCCAGAAATTCAAAGTCATGGAGCGGGTACAAAGCCGCAAATGATTTTTATTACCTCGGCTACGGCAACAAGGGAAGCAGCACCTCGAATACCTGCAATGGACTGCTCCGCGGCAGCGATACGGGGTATCGTACCATGACATTTGCCACCATCAACCAGAAGAAGATCAGGGAGAGTTCAAAATATTTTCAGAACGGCGACTCTTCTCAGGCAAATTCTTTCCAGGACAGTTCTGTTGCCCCTCTTTCTCCAGGCGCAGGAACAAGTTCGTTCTACATGGCACATTCCGGCCGTGTCAATCTGAATTTTGCCGATGGCCATGCCGCGGCGCTTTCTCCCAGGGAATACGTCAATGCGTTCCTGAGCGACTGGAAACGCGACGGCGGCGGTGTCACTATCGGCTACCGAAATACCAGTAATCTGATGGAAACGGTCTGGGATTACAAATCAGGTCTCTGAACGATAAAAGCAACAGGAAAATAAGGAACAACAATCGATGAAAAAGAAACTGTTCGCAGCACTGTTCTTCGCTGGAATCATGGGATTCTCCCAGAATCTCATTCTGGACGGCGGATTCGATAAGGCAAGACCTGATCTTTATCCGGAATGTCGGTCAGACGGCGGGAAAATCTCCCTCTTCACCGAGAATCTGAACTGGAACCGATGCGCAAAACTGGAGATTGACAGGATCAGAAAGAATTCCGCGGGAAATGAATGCGTGGGCGCCTGCATCTGGATCGGTGGAGACAACCGATCAAATGCCAAACCGGGCGGATTCATCTGCAAACCGGATACCGTCTACCGTTTTTCCTTTGATGCAAAGGGGACTGCCGCCGATGCCGGAGTCGGTGCTTTTGAATGGGGGAAAGGGAAAAAACTCTGGGACATGAAGTCGCTAAAGACCACGGTCGGCAGCATTGCCGTCCAGAAGGAATGGACCAACTACAAGGGTACATTCAAAACCGGTCCGGACGCCGGGAATGCGGCGATTTACATCCAGCTCTGGTGGAACACTCAATACGGTCCGCAGAAATTCAAGGTCGGCGACTATATCCTGATCGACAACGTGAAAGTGGAAGAGGACAAGGCCAAAACCTTGGCACCGCCGACCGCGGCCGCCCCGAAAACCGTCAAGATCACCGATTCGTCGAACTCGGTCGTGGAGGATTTCCGCGTTTTCGGCAAAGACGAGAAGCCTTCCTCCGCGACAAAAGCCATCCTCTCGTCGGATGCTTCCGGAATCAGAATCCGCGTGGAATGCGCGGAACCGGTCCGGGTGGTGAAAGCCTCGTCTCCGAATCTGTGGAGCGGGGATACACTGGAGCTTTTTTTCAGTCTGAAGAACGGAAACCGCCGTTTCTCACAGTTTGCCGTCGGTCCGGGCGGCGAAACCGATACCGGAGACGGTGTCAGAGCGGTGAAGCTGCCGTGGACGGTGAAAACAGCCGTCACTGCGGAGGGCTGGAGTGCGGAAGCGGAAATCCCGTATTCGTCGCTGGGAACGCCCGCAGTCAAGCCGGGCGATGAGATTTCATTCAATCTCGCGCGCCAGCGCACAGCCGCGAAAGAACTGATCAGCTGGGCGCCGGTGCGGACCGGCTTCGGCGAGGTCGAATCGTTCGGAAGACTTC
>CAZHPP010000354.1:0-4731 GCA_964534535.1 uncultured Victivallales bacterium
GGTTGATTCCCTGAAGGACTTTTCGAGGCTCATTCCTGTTCACGAGAGCCGCTGCATGAGCGAGCATTTCGACGATGTTCGATGGAAGGGGATTGGCTCTTGTTCCTTCCGGAGCCATGGGCCTCTGCGGCCATTCCAGCTCCAGAACGTTCTGGACCTTTCCGTCGAGGATCAGAAGCCCGTTTTCGTGTTCAAACACGAGGACTTTGTTCCTGCCCGAACGTACGGCGTTCCTGAATTCGTCGTAATTCAGGATGACGGTGAATTCTCCCTCGAATTCGCATTCGACTTTGAACTCGATGGCTTCGCCCGGACTGCATGTCCTGAGATGCAGTTCCTTGTTTTTGGCCTCGATCTGTATGGACTTGAACACATCCACACACGCTGTCCTCGAGACCAGCTTCCCGAGAGCCGGAAGAACCCCGGAAATTTCGTTTCTGTTGACTTCGATCTTCATACATTACCTCCTTGGGTTAGGCTTAAAAACGAAAGCTCCGCTGATCCGAAGACCAGCGGAGCCGATTCATGAAAGTAATATATGTCTGAAATTATTTGAATTCGGGAGGAATATTAATTTGCCGCAGCGTCCTTCCGAATGAAAAACAAAAGATACCGGAAAGATGTTGACCTTTTATCGGTCTGCACTGCTTCGATTGTATCGGAGAAATCTGATCGGCAGCGACGCGCCCGGTTCTGCTGGCTGAGTGCGCAGTCCTCTGAACGCAAATTCCGCGACCTGACTGCGCAAATTTCATCGTCGGCTCCACATACGGCTGGAACAAATTCGGCCGTTCTTCGCAAGTTGCCGAAATTTCCGCGGGAGCATTCCAGAACTTTCCGAAAAATCCAGGCAAGGTATTTTGTTGCCTTCAAATTCAATTTGAGTACAATCTCAAAGATTGGGTATATTCTCGGCAAAACACCAGTATGTAATTGATCCCAATGTCACGACATCCTGCGGAGGCAATCTTAAACAGATATCAACGGTGCCGTTGTAGTACCAGCCCAATCTTGACGACTTTCTGCGGTCTTCAAGCAGTTCGATCGAATTGGCCGAGACGATCGACTGGATGAAAATATTCTTCATGCAGCGGAATGCCTGACTTGACTTTTTATTTTTCCATGATAGTTTTTTGAAGAGAGTTATTTTTTATCAATAAAAATGGAGATTCTATCATGGCTTGGTTTGTCTATGTCACTGAAAATTGCAAAAAAGCCGCGGCAAGACATTCTGTGGAACAGCAAATAGAGCAGTTCAAAAAAGACATTGAAGAAAAACAGGAACTTTCCATTACGCGCTTCTGTCAATTCCCGCAGCCGTACCTGGTAAAGAAAAAATTTGCCGGATGGCAAGGCCGTCTGATTGCCGCGAGACGTGATTACATGATCGGCAAGAGTGAACATACCGTAATTATTTTTCTTGACTACATGACACGCGGCGACAACGCTTATGACAAGCAGACCGGGTTCGGACACGATCCCATCGGATACGGCCGCGCCCATTACGATGAGCTTTGCCATGATGCCGAGCTGAAGGCATACATTCAGGAACAGATGCAGCAGGAGTCCGTCAGGGAAAATCCGGAACCGTCCGGCAGCGAATGGGGGTATCTGACGGGGGTGGCACTGCAGCGGGCTGACTGGGGCAGGGATTTCATTTATGAATCGCAGGAATGGCTGGAGGCAGTCAACAGGGATCAGCTGAAGCACAGCTGGAACGGGATCTGGACTCTGCTTTTGGAAAATCAGAAAGAAGTGAAGACGGAATCCTGCTATCCGGTTCCCGGGCTGAATGGGATCCGGATCCTTTGCTATTATTTTCCTGAACTGCATGTCAGATTCCTTGCAGGGATCGGCACGGAGGAAAAGATCGCATCGCTGAAACAGAAATATCAATCTCTGACTGAAACGCCTTCCCTTGACAGGCTGTCGCAATTTTCCTGCCATGCGTATCCGGCCATGGTTTTTGGAGCCGATTCGTCGCTGTGGTATCAGATCGAAGAGGAAAAGTCGGGGAATATTGCACTTTCTCCGGAAGAGAGCCGGCTTCTTGAAGCCATAGAAAAGGACGGCGGCGGAGCTTATCCCCTGTTTATCAACGGCCGTGCCGGAAGCGGGAAATCGACGATTCTGCAATATCTGTTCACGGACTACATGGAATACTATCTTAAGAACGAGCAGGGGAAACCGCCTCTGTATCTGACCTGCAATACCGGACTGCTGGGGAAAGCGAGAGATACCGTCAGGGCCTTTCTGAAATGCAGCACCAATGAAATGCAGGGGATCAGCGAAGAGACTCTGAAACAGAAAGATTATGTATTCCGGAATGCATTCAAGCCATTTTACAGCTTTCTGGCAGAGCAGATCCCACCGGAGGAACTGTCCGACTTTTCCCCTGCCACGCACATAACCTATGCAAGATTCGTTGAGATGTGGCGGGAACATTTCCAGACCGATCAGGAAATCCAGCACAGGAAGATCAGCCCGGAACTCTGCTGGCATATCATCCGGACATTCATCAAAGGCAACAGCATTGATGACTTTCTGGATCCGGAAGATTATCTGAACGGGCTGAGCAGGGATGAGCATACGGTGTCTCAGGAAGACTATGATTTCGTCTTCCACCGCATCTGGGAAAACTGGTATTGCCTGAAAACCGTGAACCGTCAGGAAGAGGGGAAACCGGGAGAATACTGGGACGATCAGGATCTGACCCGGTTTGTCATACGGAAGGGATACTGCAAAAGCGAATATCCTGTTGTTTTCTGCGATGAAGCGCAGGACTTTACCAGAATTGAGCTCAACGCCATCCTGAGCCTGTCTCTCTTCTCTCAGAGGAAGATATTCACTCATCAGATTTCCCAGATTCCGTTCGCCTTTGCCGGCGATCCGTTCCAGACGCTGAATCCCACCGGATTCCGCTGGGAAGCCACCAAGGACAGTTTTGTGGAGCAGTTCATCAATTCTCATTCTCACGGGAGCAGCGACTGCATTCCGACTCTGAATTACCAGGAACTGGTCAACAATTATCGTTCCGACGTCCCGATCGTCCGGTTCTGCAACAGCGTCCAGAAACTGCGTTCCGAACTTTTCCATTTCGCAGTAAAGCCGCAGAAACCGTGGCGTCTCCCGAACAGGAGCAAACCGGTTGCCTTCTTCGATGAAAATGATTCCAGGTTCTGGGACTGGGCAAAACGAAGCAGGAAAGATGTCGTCTTTGTCGTTCCATGCAACGAAAATGAAGAAGAAAAATACTGGAATGATTCGGGACTGTGCACGCGTCTTCCATTCCAGGATGTCACCGTGATGAGTGTAATTGCCATCAAGGGACTGGAAAACGAATGCATTGTTGTCCACGGGTTCGGCAGCTCGGCTCCGGCCGGCATGATCCAATATATTGACAGGCGGACCCAGGTCAACTCGGAACAGAAGATTCCGCTGGAGTATTTCATCAACAGACTTTATGTGGCAGTCAGCCGCGCGCAGCACTGTCTTTTCATTGTGGACAGAGATTCCGCCAGGACCTCCTTCTGGTCCTTCTTCATGTCCGAACGCCTCCGGGAAAGTTCAGGAGAAGATTCCGCTCCTGAAGAGGGGGGCTCGCTCCTCGTCCCCGGAGAAAGCGAATTTCTGGAGGAAGGCGGCAATGCGGATGAAACGGCTCAGAAACACTATGCGAACGGGATGGAACGCCGGGATCCCTATCTGATGCGGCGCGCCGCTTATTTCTACAAGATGGACCATGCGTTCCAGAAAGAACGGAATTGTGAGGCCAAGGCCTGTTACTTTGAAAAGAAATACGAGCAGGCAGCGGAACTCTGTGACGATGCCGACTATTCCGACAGGCACAAGTATCTCTGGCTTGCCGGAAAACCTGAGACCTTCCGGAAAATCCTTGAGACATCGGAGAAAAGCTCCAGTTTCAAAAATGCCGTCGAGTTCAGTTTCGTCCGAAAATATTTCGATGAAGACATCCTTCCCGAGTCAGGGCTCGACCTTCTGAAAGACATCTACAGCCGGTATACGGAGCGGAAAGACTGTCTGATCGATATTGAAGACGCAACGCAGGCGTGGCGGTGCATTGTCGACAAGGTGCTTGACAATCTTGAGCGGCACACCGTTCCGGCAGAGATGGCCGTCCGGGTCTGGAAGTGTGTTCAGGGACTGGATAAGCTGAGCCTGATCTCTTCTTCTGAGAAAAAAGGAAGAATCGCCTTTGCCTGCGGAAAGTATGCTGAGGCAGTCGAACTGCTGAAAAATTCGAAAGATCCTGCAGATGCAGAGCTGTTCCGTCAGGCGGAACGGAAAAGCATTACTCCGGACAGACAGATCATGTCGGAATATTCCCTCCGGAACTGGAAAGCCGTATGCAGCATCTATGAACTTCACAGGAACGAGGATTTTTCCATTCAGACCAGAGGCCAGATTGCCACCGCCTATGCGCTCTGCGGCGATCCGAAGCCGGCCCTGCAGCTGATCCGGCAGCATTATTCCCCTGATTTTGTCACGGCTCTCCTGAAGCAGGAGACGTTGCCCAGACATGACAGGCTGTTCTTTGAGGAGGCCGGGATCAAGGCCATGATTGCTTCCTGTTCCTGGAATACAGTCAGCGATTTCATGAAACTGAAGAAAGCCTCTTCCTTCCAGGTGACCTGCTTTGTGCTGGCTCTGGCCCATTGCGATGCCGTGCGGATCCAGGAGGGTGCGGGCAACAGAGATCGGAAGAGCGTC
>CAZHPP010000355.1:0-4726 GCA_964534535.1 uncultured Victivallales bacterium
AAGCGGCGAGAAAAAATTCGAGCCGTCGACCCCCGACGAGCAGTAAGGCCGCGTTTTTTCTGCGGCCGCCGGATCCGGAAGGCCTCTGTTATGGAACGAAACATTGCCGGCCTGCAGGAATTCATGTGACTGTTTCGAATTCGGACGGTTTCAGTCCCTTCGGGCTCCTGCATGGAACGTGAATGAACTGCTCTCCTGCCGCATGATCTCCAGAATTGAACAGGTCTGACAGATTTCAGGTCAGGGATCGATTCCCGTGAATTTCCGGTACGCCGGATATCCGATCTTGTGGATTGTCTTCAGCGCATGGTCGAATCTGTCGGGCGGATATGCGCAGAAGCGGCTTCCCGCAAAGCCTTCCCGCAGGATCGAATCGACCTTCGCCGGGTCGAGTCCCGGGGCGTAGTAGAACAGCGAATCGATTCCGTTCCAGTCCGCCGGAACTTTTTCTTCCGCTTCCGCCAGCTCGAAAATTTTCGTTCCCGGCAGAATCCGGATTCCCGAAAACACGCCCGTGAACGCGGGTTCCAGCGAAAGGACGTTCGCGATCCCTTCGCGCAGAGTGTCATAGGTTTCACCGGGGCCGCCGGCCATCACCGAACAGGAAAGTCCCGTCTTCAGGCCGCAGAGAGTCTTCACGCAGCGCTTTGCCTCCGCGAACGTGAACGGCTTTTCGAGTCCCGCGAGCGGAGGGTCGGACATGGCGTCGATTCCGAGTTCCGCCGCGATCATGCCGGCGGAGCGCAGCGCCCTGCAGCCGGAATCGTCCAGCCGGAACGGCGTCAGAAAGCATCCGAACGGCACGGGTCCGCAGAACTTCTTCATTTCAGAAAGGAACTGCAGGTATTCCCCCGCGGGATCGTTCAGCACGGAATCCACAAAGTAGAACATGCACTCCGGATATTTTTCATGAAGCTCCGCAATCTGCGGAATCACGGAGTCCGAAGGCCGCTTCCGGAAGCGGTTCCCCTCGAGCATCGGGTAGGTGCAGTAGAGACAGCGGAACGGACACCCCCGCTTGGTCTGGACCGGGATCGTGTGGACTTTCCGGGCATACCAGCCGAGGATCGCGGGATCATAGCGCGCCGGCAGCTGTTCCGCGACGGGTTCGCGCAGAATTTTCGGCTCCGGCCTCGCTCCGGATTCAAAGACCGCGGCGGCCTTCACGATCGCGGATTCGCCTTCTCCGGCGACCCCGCAGTCCGCCCCGGTCCACCGCATGATCTGTTCCGGAAGCAGCGAAAAACCGGCCCCGCCCAGCAGGATCGGCGTCTTTCCGAACTTCCGGCACAGCTTCACGACGGCGAGCGGAGTCCGGATGATCGTTTCGTCCGGCGCGCAGCTGTTCACCGTATCCACGTTCCGGATCGAAATCCCGATCAGGCCGAACGTCCGGTTCCGGAGAAGTTCCTCCAGCTTTCCGAATCCGGAGGCAAGCAGGTCGAACTGCTCCACCGTGTGCCCGGCGCGGAAAAGCGCTTCCGCCGCAACGCCCATCCCGAGCGGATACACCGGGTACGGCGACGTGCAGGTATTCGAATTGATGAGCAGAATTTTCATTGCAGGCTCACATTCCTTCCAGGAGCACGGCGGCGTTGATTCCGCCGAATCCGGCGTTCAGCGAAAGGATGCGGTTTTTCCGCAGCTTCCGCGGCTCCGGGGAGACATACCGGACAGCGGCGGGATCGGGCGTGACCAGATTCGTCTGCGGAAAGACCGTCCCGCTCCGGAAAATGCCTTCGGCGCAGCAGAGCTGGAGAATCCCGGAGGCGGCCAGAACGTGGCCCGTGCCGCCCTTGACGGAGACCATCGGGACTCCGTCCGGAAAGACCCGCGCTGCGGCGGAAAGCTCCATGGAATCGTTCAGCGGCGTTCCGGTCCCGTGGCCGATCACGAGCCCGGTTTCCGAGGGCGGAACGCCGTCCAGCGCCAGACGCACGGCCTCGGCCATGCGGATTCCCGTCGGCTCCGGCGCGGCTGCGTGGAAGGCGTCCGCGGTGATCGCCCCGCCTGAAATCTTCAGGACGGGCTCCAGTCCGTTTTCCCGCAGAAATTCGCGGTTCGCGACCAGGACCGCTCCGGCGCAGTCGCCCAGCAGAAGACCGTCCCGCGAGGCATCGTAGGGACGGCACATCGAGGGCGACATGGCGTTCACGGAGGCGAATCCCGAAAAGACGAACTCGCCCACCGTGTCGCATGCGGCGGCGAGCACGGCGGGCGCCCTTCCGGAACGCACGCATTCGAACGCCTTCACGAGCGCAATGTTTCCGGAGGCGCATGCTCCCGAGTAAATCCGCGCGTGCGGGAGCCGGAAAATCATCCGCGCCTTTTCGAGCAGCGAATCGGAAGTCCAGCGCGGGAAGGAATCTGCGACCCGTTCGGCCTCGCCCACGGTGAGCGCGAGATAAAGCGGCGTTTCCGGCGGCAGTTCCGGGAGTTCCGGCGCAAGCAGCTTCAGCAGGTGTTCCGGGAGCGATTCGGAAGCGGGACGCCGTTCGAGTTCCTCCGGCACGCACGCCGCGAGCTTCGGCATGGCGTCCGGCACGCGGAACCGCCGGACGGGCGTGAACGCATGGCGTCCGGCTGCAAGCCCGCTCCAGCACGGTTCGAGCCCGAATCCGTACGCCGTGACCAGGGCGGGCGAGGCCGCGAAAACTTCATTCATGGGAATTCTCCTTTTTCCAGAGCGGCGGAAAGAAAAGCGAAGCGGCCCACGCGGCGGCGATCCCGGTGAGGATCGTGAGCCCGGCCGAACGCAGCATCTGGTGCTCCATGAACACCACGGTGAGCCCGCCCGCCGCCGTGGTCAGGGCCGAAAACGTGATGGAGTTCGTGAGTCCGGCGCGGTCATGCGGTTTCGAGGAGACGGCCAGAATTCCGTAGTCCACGCAGATTCCCAGCACGATGATCCCGGAAACAAGAACGGAAAGGTTTATCGGCGTTCCCGTGAGCCCGTGAACTCCGAAGATCGCCAGCAGCGCGAACAGCATCGGTAGCACGGCGGGAAGAGCCCGGGAGACCGACCGGAAAAACGCCAGCACGCACAGCAGAATCAGCGCGGAAACCGCGATCCCGGCGGGCAGGGCGTTCCCGGAAATATCGGAAAACATCTGCCGGAGAATGGATTTTTCGGAAACGGCGACTGCGCCCGTTCCGGCGAATGCCGCCTCGGAATCCGGTTCCGCCAGAATCAGCGCGGAAACATTCCTCGGCGTTTCGTGCATCAGGAATCCGTGCGCGAAGTCGAGCATGGCGGGAACGTCCGCGGAGGGTTCCGCGATCCCCTGTTCCAGTTTCGTGAAATAAGGCCGGAAGAATTCCGTCCTGAATCCGGCTTCTCCCGCTTTGGCGAAGAAGCGTTTTTCGAATGCGGCGAGTTCCCCGGAATTCGTGAATTTTTTCCATCGTTCCAGATTCGCGCGGCGCACCGCTGGTGAGGGAAACAGTTCGGACGCGGCCAGGAAAAGCGGAGGGTTCTTCTGCTTTGAAACGGATTCCGCCGCTTTGGAAACCTGTTCCAGAACGGCTCCGGAATCCTTCCCCGTGAACAGCAGAATGAGCGGCGTGCTTCCGGTCGAGAAGGCCTTCCGGTACTCGGCTTCCGTCCGGGCCGCCTCTTTTCCGGAGACGTCGAACGCGCGCAGGTCGGTGCTGATCCGGACCTTCAGACATCCGGCCGCGAAGACTGCCGCGAACACCAGGAACAGCGCCGTATTCACGCGCGGATATTGTTCCAGCACGGCCGGAAAACGGAAAATCCGCGCGCACGGTTTCTTCCGCGTGAGGAACATGATCCACGGCATTGCCGCGGCGGTTCCTGCGAACGTGAAGGCGAGCGTCAGCAGGGAGAAGGTCCCGAACTGGAGGAACGCGGGCGTCCCGATGAGCATGAAAAAGACGAACGCGAGCGCGGTCGTGAGGAATGCGGAGCCGAGTGCCGGGATCAGCCGGATCATGCCGCGGATTCCCGCGCCTCCGCCGAAGACGCCGTAAAGATGAATTCCATAATCCACGCCCAGCCCCACGATCACGCCGCCGATCCCGATCACGAACACCAGCACCGGACGGAAGCACAGGGACATCACGCCGAGCGCGGGGACGATGGAAGCGAATGCGATTGCAGGAATCGCCAGTCCGCGCCAGTCGCAGCGGTAGATGACGATGAAGATCGCCGCGAACAGCAGGGCGGAAATCCAGGCGAATTTCTTCAGGTCGGCGCGCACTGCGGCCTCGTTTGCGAGCGTCCGCCCGTGTGCGGAAAGGATTTCCGCCCGGACTCCGGGAGGCAGTCCGGTCAGGCACGATTCCAGATGCCGGTAAAGCGCCGCGCAGCCGCGGACGTCCGCGGGCGGCACCGTGGTTCCCGCGATCACGATGCAGCGGCGCGAGTCTTCCGAGACCAGACAGGTTTCCGCCGCGTTCATGCGGAGTCCGGAGATGCGCAGAAGCTTTTCGAGCGGGGAATAAATCCGCCCCGTGAAGCCGAAGGGATCGTCCGACGCGAGGAGGCGTCCGCCCGCTGGCGAGACTGCGAGCCGGAACGCGCATTTCCGCACCGCCGCATCGAGCTTCGATTCCGCCAGCGGAAGTTCGTCAGGGGAAACGTACTGCGGGACGAACCGCGCAAAGTCGAGCAGGGCTTTTTCGCCGGAAAGGCTGTTCTTCCCCCAGAGGACGTCCGCGGACAGCGGACTCTGTTTCACGCGGGACGCGAACGTTTCCAGAA
>CAZHPP010000356.1:0-4721 GCA_964534535.1 uncultured Victivallales bacterium
CGCCCGTGACGGTGGCGGTCTTGCCGTCGAGCGTGGCGGCCATCTTCAGGAGCACGAGCGGCTTGCCGGTGGTCGTGAGAGTGAAGAACGGTTCGTTGAGTTCCATGCACTGTTTTTCAAGGACGCCGGTGTCGACCTGGATTCCGGCCTTGCGGAGGATTTCCACGCCGCGGCCGTTGTGCTTCGGATTCGGGTCCGAACATCCCGTGACGACGCGCGCAAACTTGTGCGCGATGACGGCATCGGTGCAGGGCGGAGTGCGTCCCCAGGTGCAGCAGGGTTCGAGCGTGACGTAAAGGGTGGAACCTTCGAGCTTGTGCTTTCCCGCGTTCCGCATGGCTTCGATTTCGGCGTGGGGCTGTCCTGCCTTGTGATGCCAGCCTTCGCCGATGATCCGGTTGTTCTTGACGATGACCGCGCCCACAATGGGGTTCGGCGCGGTGTTGCCCAGACCGTGTTCCGCCAGGCGGATCGCCCGGCGCATCATGACAGTGTCGGAAATCATTTTTTTTGCCTCGGATCTATGAAAAGTGTTCGTGAAGTGATTGCCCATGCGTTTTCCGCGGGCATGGATTTGAGTTCATGGCCCATGCCCCAAGTGTCCGAATAGAGCACTTCGCCGTTCCGGTCGTTGTAGCCGATGATGAGCCGCATGTGTCCGCCTTTCGCCTGGGGGCCGAGCTTGTCTTCCGGGAGAAGTCCGAGCTGGACGTTCCACACGATCGGAAGCCCTTCGTCGACCCGTTCGTGAAGATCCCGCAGGAAGGTCTTGAACGCGGAATCGCTCTGGCGGACCTTCAGATAGACTTCCGGATCGAAGGATGCGATCGTTTCATCGGGGTAGACGGCATCGCCGCGGACGACGAGCTGGCACCTGTTCCGTTTCATCTTGCGGGCGGTGCGGTTGTAGCGGTCCACAATTTTCTGAATGTCGTCGACGCTGCTGACCAGGGTGTAGCGGTCGCGGATCCGGACGCGGAATTTGACGCCGACTTTTTTCAGGGCATCGGTCATGCTTTCTGCCGTGGTTCCCGTTTTCGCGTCGGTTTTTGCGAGCTGTGCAATCTGGTGCTGGGTGACGGGGATTCCATAATAGTTGAGCACGCGCTCGGCCACGGCGGCCGCACAATAGCCTTTGGCGCCCTGGTCGACCATGGGGATGTTGTCGATCCAGACATTGCCTTTTTCGTCGTGCCGGACGTTCTGGCGGAGGTCCTGGATGGAGGCAACGGCGGACTTGTCGGCCTGGGCGAGCTTGCGTGTGCGCGGATCATGCGCCGGATCGAACGGTTCGATCACCAGCTGAATATATTCCGGACGGAGGCTTTTCTTCGTTTTTCCCGTGGAGCTCCATTTCAGGGTATAGGCGAACTTTCCCGACACCCAGACGCGGGCGTAGATTTCCATGCCGTTGGCCAGCCTGTCCTTGAGCATGGCGGGGTCGCTGACGCCGGTGCGTCCGCAGATTTTTTTGTCCAGTCCGAGCAGAAGGGCGCCGAACTCTTCCATGGAGATTTCACCGGCATCGCCGCGGTTGTAGACGGAAACATAGATGGAGGAGACGCTGTTTCCGCTGAAGCGGACGATTGCCTCGCTGACGGGGAAGCCCAGATAGGTGAGTGCGGGCGTGCCTGCGTTCCGGTAGGGCAGGGGATACCGCGCGGAATCCTTGGCGTCCGAAGTCCAGGCGAAGCAGCGGCTGACGGCGGGCGTGATGAAGCGGGGGCGGTCGGCCTTGAAGATTCCATAATCGGTTCCGATGAAAGTGTCGAGGTCTTCCCCGCAGAGGGAGGATGCCAGGAATGCGATCAGGAGCGCGAGAATGGGGGGCCGCTTCGTCATGGAGTCACCGTTGTCTGTTATTCCTTCCGTTCGACCGGCGGAGGGAAGATTCCGGCGGCGTATTTTTCCGGGTCGAATTTCTGGAGGTCTTCGGGCTGTTCGCCCATGCCGGCGTAAAGGATCGGGAGCTTGAATTCGGTCTGGACCCGGACGGCTGCGCCGCCTTTTCCTGTGCCGTCGAGCTTGGTGAGGATGAGCCCGGTGACGCCGGCGGTTTCGGCGAATTCGCGCGCCTGGGAAAGGGTGTTGAGCCCGATGGAGGCGTCGATCGTGAGCAGAGTTTCATGAGGCGCGCCGGGCAGAAGTTTGGAAACGGTGCGGCGGATCTTTGCGAGTTCGTCCATGAGGTTCTTCTGGTTCTGCTGGCGGCCGGCGGTGTCGAGAATAAGGAAATGGGCATGCCTGGCCAGTGCGGCGCTGACGGCGTCGAAGGCCACGGCGGCGGGGTCTGCGCCCTGTTTCGATGCGATGATTTCGGATCCGGTCCTGTCGGCCCAGAGCTTGAGCTGTTCCACGGCCGCGGCGCGGAAGGTGTCGCATGCGCCGAGCATGACGCGCTTGCCGCGGGTGCTCATGATCCATGCGAGTTTCCCTGCGGTGGTGGTTTTGCCGCTGCCGTTGACGCCGACGAGGAGGATCACGGTGGGACCGGAGTCCTGGATCTTCAGTTCGCGGAGTCCCGGGGCGAGCATCCCGACCAGGTCTTCGCGGGCGGCTGCGTTGAGGTCGTCGGCGCCGGAGATGAGTCCGCGGGAATAGCGGTCGCGGATTCCATCGGTGATTTTCCTTGCCGACTCGGGGCCGAAGTCGGCCTCAATCAGGGCGTCTTCAAGTTTCCGGAAGTCTTCAGGTTCCCATTTGTGAACAGCGGTGAAGAGACCGGCAATTCCGCGCGTGATGGCGGTTGCGGTTTTCTGCAGACCTTTGCGGAACGTGTCAAACAGTCCCATTTCAGTGAGTTTCTCCCTTGTCCGGCGGAGTTCTCGGCCGCGGCGGAAGAGAGTCCTTCACGCCGTTCAGGATTCCGTTGATGAAAATGCCGGATTTTTCAGCGGCAAAATCCTTGGAAATTTCAATGGCCTCGTCGATGCTGACCAGAGTCGGAATGTCCGGACAGTATTTCAGTTCGTAGATGGCCACGCGGATGATGTTGCGGTCGACCGCGGCCATGCGGGTGATGTCCCATTTTTCGGAGAATGACTCAATTGTGGAGTCGATGTCCTTGATGTTCCAGAGTACGCCGCCGATCAGTTTTTCGGCATAGTTCTTCGCCTTGCGGAAGACGCGGTCGTCCTCGGCCACGTGGGCCTGTTCGGACTCTTCCCAGAAGAGCTCCTTGGCCTTGGTCTCGTCCTCCGGCGTGATTTCTCCGGACATATCCCGCAGATAAAGATACTGCATGGCGAACTCGCGTCCCAGACGCTTGAAATGGGTCTGGGATGCGACTTTGACCGGGTGTCTGCGCACGGGCTGGTTTTCGGGCATGGCGCTTTCTCCGGTCATTTCGACATGGCCTTGTTGAGGCTGGCCATTTCGATGGCGGAGACCGCGACGTCGAATCCGCGGTTGCCGGCCTTGGTGCCGCTGCGCTCGATGGCCTGCTCGATGTTTTCCGTCGTGAGGAGCCCGTAGAGCACGGGGGTCCCGCTTTCAACCGAGAGCTGGCCGATCGCCTTGGAAACCTGGCCGTTGATGTACGACGCATGCGGGGTCGCGCCCTGGATCACCACGCCGAGCGCGATGACCGCGTCATAGCGTTTCTGTTTGAGAAGTTTGGAAACGACGAAGGGCAGTTCGAAGCTGCCGGGGCACCATGCCACCGTCACGTCGTCCATGCTTCCGCCGTGGCGCACGATTGCGTCCAGTGCGCCCTGAAGCAGTTTTCCCACAAAGAATTCGTTGAACCGCGCGCACGCGATTGCGATTTTCAGGCCTTTGGCGTTGTAGACGCCTTCGTAGACCGTTCCTGCCGTATTCATGGATGATTCTCCTTTGTTGATTTCAGCTTTTGATGGAATTCAGAAGATGGCCCATGCGGAGCTTTTTGGTGCGGAGATATTTTTCGTCATGGCTTTGGGGCGGGATTTCGATCGGGAGCCGTTCTTCGATCTTGAGCCCGTAGCCTTCGATTCCGATGAGCTTCTGCGGATTGTTCGTGAGCAGGCGCACGCTCTTCACGCCGAGGTCGAGCAGAATCTGCGCGCCGACCCCGTATTCGCGGAGGTCGGCGGGGAATCCGAGCTTTTCATTTGCCTCGACCGTGTCGCACCCCTGTTCCTGGAGCTTGTACGCGTGAATCTTGTTCTCGAGTCCGATTCCGCGGCCTTCCTGCCGCAGATAGATGAGGACGCCGCAGTCGGCTTTCCCGATCTTCTCGAGGGCGGTCTCGAGCTGGGCCCCGCAGTCGCAGCGCTGCGAACCGAACACGTCGCCGGTCAGACATTCGCTGTGGACGCGCGTCAGGACGGATTTCTTGCCCTTCACGGAACCGTGGACCAGCGCCAGATGACAGGAGCTGTCCACCAGCGACCGGTAAAGATAGAGCTTGAAGCTGCCGTAGCGCGTGGGAAGATCGACCTTCTCCTCGCAGACGACCAGCTTTTCGGTGCGGCGGCGGTATTCCACGAGCGACGCGACCGAGCAGATCTTGAGACCGTATTTTTTTGCGAACGCGAGCAGGGAATCGAGCCTGGCCATGTGTCCGTCGTCATCCATGATTTCGCAGATGACGCCGGCCGGCTTTTTCCCGGCGAGCTTCGCCAGGTCGACGGCCGCTTCCGTGTGGCCCGTGCGCTGAAGCACGCCGCCCGGACGCGCCGCGATCGGGAAGGAATGCCCCGGGTGGGCGAAAGCGGACGCCGTGCGTGCGGGATCGAGCA
>CAZHPP010000357.1:0-4717 GCA_964534535.1 uncultured Victivallales bacterium
AGACTCCGGTGAAGCTCGCGCGGAGCTTCGGGTCCCAGTACGGAGAGCGCTCGCCCTGAAGATACGGGTGGAAGAAGATTCCGTTCGCCCCCGGCGGCGAGGTGCGCGCCTCCCTGTCCAGCAGCTGGAACGGATTCACTCCGAGACGAGAAGCCTCCATCTTTTCAAATTCGCAGAAGGCGTCCCGGAACCATCTCTGGCAGAGCGCGGCGGCGTTCGTGGCGGAAACGGTGTACCACATTCCCGGAATCACATGCGAATATGTGAGCGTCGTCCTGAACGGATGCGGTTCGGCGGTCATGACGTTCACGTTCCCCGCGGTCGCGAGCTTGACGATGCAGTCGCCCGGTTCGATCGCGCCCGCGCCGTAGTCCTCTGCGGCGGAATCGGACGTTCCGCAGATCACGGGAGTTCCTGCCGGAATGCCGGTCTTTTCAGCCGCCTCGGGCGTCACGCTCCCGGCTCTCTGAGTCGGACTGATGAGACCGGGCAGCATCGACAGTTCGAGTCCGGCGAGCCGGACAAGCTCCTCCGACCAGTTCTGCTTCGCCATGTCGAAGAACAGGGTTCCCTGCGCTTCGATATAATCGGTCGCCGCGGCGCCCGTCACCAGATAGCGCACATAATCCTTTACGAACAGGATGTGCCGCGCCTTCTTCAGGACTTCCGGCTCGTTGTTCCTGAGCCACATCATCTGAGGAAGGGTCCATGTGGGAGTTGGCATCTGGTACGCCGTTTTGAATATGAAATCGGCGTGATTTTCCTTGAGGAACGCGCATTCCTTCACGCTGCGCTGGTCGGTCCACATGATGGTCTTGCGGACGGGGCGCATATGCGCGTCGAGGAGCACGGCGTTGTGGGTCGAACCGTCAAAGGCGACGGCCGAAATGCGGCTGAAATCGACTCCGTTTTCACGGAGCTTTTTCAGCGCGGCGCACATGGCCGGGAACCAGTCGTCCGGATTCTGCTCGGACCATCCGGGATGGACGTACTCCGTGACGTATTCCACGCTTGCTTCGCCGAGCATGGCGCCCGATTCGGAGACGGCGGAGATCTTGCATCCGCCCGTTCCGAAATCGATTCCGAGCAGTGTCCGTTCCTGTTTCACTTATTTCACCCAGCTGTGAGCCGGATCCTTGTACGAGATCAGGCCGCGGTTGACGGCTCCGGCCATGGTCCAGAGATAGTACATCTGGTAGCCCGGCGCGCCGCAGAGCGGATGGAAGCCCTTTGCAATGGCAACGGTGTCATTCTGTTTTACGGTGTAGGTTTCGTCGATCGAGCCGTCCGGCTGATAGACCTTCTGGATTCCGAAGCCGCCCGCCGGATCGAAACGGTAGAAATAGGTTTCCTCCATGTCGATTTCAGCCGGGGGATTGTCGAAGTCGTGCCGGTGAGGAGGATATCCCGACCAGTTGCCGGAGGGGATCAGCCCTTCGCCGATGTAGAAATGTTCGGAATCAAACTTTTCGTCGATCATGATCGTGGCATAGCGCAGGAAATTGTCGCGTCCGATTGTGATGGTGCGCGTCATTTCGGGCGTGACGACGGTCGGCTTTGCGGTGTCCCGGCTTGCGGGGGATTCGTTCAGCGCAAAGTCCATGTCCGTGACGGCCGTCACTTCGTATTCCGTATGGCGCGGAAGGTAGACCGTATGCGGCTTGCCGTCGAACACGTTTTTCCGTTTTCCAACGTCTTTGAATTCGAAATTCCTGCCTTTGACGGAGCATTTTCCGCCGAGGAGCACGAGCGCGGCTTCAAAGTCGCCGGTGTCGCCCTTCCAGGCGGTTCCGGCCTTGAGCTGGACGATTCCGAAGCGTGTGAGCTTCATGCCGTACTGCCCGACCTTGAACACATTGCTGTATCCCTGTTTCGGAGTGAGATGAATCAGAAGTTTTGCCATGATTCTTTCCTTTGTTTATCTGAGAATTGTCGGTTCGATTTCGAGGATGCGGCAGATTTCGAGCAGTTCCGCCGTGAGGTCGCCATATCCGAGCGAGAAGTGGTGTTCCCAGCCGTTGTCGATGAGTTCCTTGCGGATGGTTTCGTTTCCGGCGTCGAATCTGATGTTGAGAGGATTCCCGCGGACGAACAGATCGGTATTGACTCCTTCGCCCGGAAGGATCAGCATGCGGAATCCGCCGCCGTCGCGCTTTTCGCCGATGCGCGCCACGGTGACGCGTCCCGGCTTGAGCGGAAATTCGCAGACGCAGCCCTTTACGCCGCCTCCGCCGACGGTCGAACTGCGGCGTATCTCCGGCTTGAATCCGGGTTTGCACATGGAGCACGGCGCCGCACCGCAGTGCCAGACGGTTCCGAGTTTCCCGTCGAGGCTGATGATGTCGCAGAAGAACGGGGCCTCTCCGCTGAGTTCGCGCAGGATGAAGAGCGTCGCAGCGGCATAGATGTCGCCTTCGCAGACGGTCAGCAGACCATGGTTGTTCAGGTGGCCGATCGTGGAGCAGAGGGTGATCCCGAACATTTCGTCGGCAATGACTTCAGGCCAGCAGCGCAGAGTCACGGCGTCGAGCATGTTTTTCGCGGCCATCCGGCGGATTGCGGCGAAGAGTGCCGCGGACTTGTCGAACTGGGCTTCCGTCGGAGCGTCCGTCTTGTGGAGTTTCGCATCGCCGAGGAGCGTTTTTTTTGCGGCCTTGAGTTCGCTCGCAGACAGATTCTTTGCGAGCGTGACGGCTTCCAGTTCGGTGAGCGGAATCACTTCCGGGCCGAGGAATCTGCGCAGAAGCACTTCGTCGCAGTTGGATGTGAAGAATCCGGGAACGCGTCCGCCGATGGACCCGATCTTGAGTTTTCTGAGCTGTGCAAGGACTTTTGTAATTCGCACATCGCGTTCGATTGCGGAGGCCGTTTCGGCCGTTCCGGGATTGCCGTGCACATGGAAATACGGCGCATGGATCCGATAGAGAAAATGCGCGTTCATATTCGCGGCGCAGAACGAATTGCGCTGGAGTCTTCCGCCCTTCGGGTCGGGTTCAGGCAGAGTCCACATGAGCACGGGCACTCTCAGACTCTGCGAAAAGCGCGGAAGCACCACGCCGAGGGCGAACGTCATGAACTGCGCGACGACCAGACCGGCGTGTTCCTTTTCGCAGCGTTCGAGTTCGGCCATGGCCGATTCCTCGCTGTCGATCATGCGTTCTCCGCAGATGACTTCTACGCCCGGAAGTCCGGCAAGGAACGCGCACGAATCCCGGCGCGCTTTTTCGAGTTCCGGATTGCTCCAGTTGGCCTTTGTCAGCGGAAGATACGCGATCTTGAATGTCTTTTCCATTTTATGAATTCTCCGCCATTTTTCCGGTTCAGTGTTCTTTTAAGAACTTTTCCGTTTCGGCGCGGGAGGGGATCCCGCTCCGTCCGCCGAGCTTCAGACACTTCAGCGCAGAGACCGCGGAAGCGAATCTCATGCACTCCATGAGGTCGTGCGTCTCCAGATATTTCACTCCGAACGCGGCGTGATAGACGTCTCCCGCGCCGGTGGTGTCGACCGGCGTTATCCTGAATGCCGGACACCGCACGATCTTTCCTTTGTCGAGCATCATCGAGCCCTGGTCGCCCATGGTGATTCCGACGACCTTCGCCCCGGTTTCCGCGAGCCTGAAGATCGCCTTGTCGAGATCGTCCGTCTTTGCATAGGAACGTGCGAATTTTTCGGAGGCGATCAGGATGTCCGTGTACGGCAGGAGTTCGGGCACGCCGTCGCGCAGCGTCCCGGCGTCGAAATTCACAGGGACGCCGTTTTTGCGCGCCTCTCTGACGGCCGCCAGCGCTCCGGCCGGATTGTGTCCGTCGATGTGGAGCATTTTCGCATTGCGGACGAGTCCGAGGTCGACTTCGGACGCTTTGAGTTCGGGAAGCGTTCCGCGGGTCCATGCCACGCTGCGTTTCCCCGTCGGAGCGTCGATCCAGCAGTAGGCCACCGGCGAGGATTCGCCTTTCCTGACCTTCATCGCTCCGGTGAAGACGCCTTCGGCATTGAAGTCGGCGATGATGCGTTTGCCGGGATCGTCGCTGCCGACGACTCCGATGAATGCCGCAGAAAGTCCCAGACGCGCGGCCGCGACGGTCGATGTCGCAGCCGGCCCGCCGCCCTGAACCATGTGCTGAAGCATCTGCACCTTGTTGTCGATTGGAATCTCGGGAAGCAGCGAAAGATAATCATTGCTGCAGAAGCCGAGTCCGACGAATTCGATTTTCTTTTCTGTTTTCATACCGGAATCTTCCATGCTGGTTTCAGTTTTACATGATTCATTATATCCCGTCCGGAAAGAATTGTCAAGGATGCTGAAATGAGAATATATGAAATAATTTGATAAAACATGATACTTTCTCATGATATTTCATGTTTTTCTCATCTTTTGAGCTTGCAAAGTGAGAAATTCAAGGGTATCTTAACAGAAACACGGGACACGCGGAACATGAAGAATCTGAGATCGTTCGCCATCATAGACTACCTGAAGCAGAAAAAATACTGCTCCGTCAATGAGCTGAGGGAGCATTTCGCCGTTTCCAGCGCCACGATCCACCGGGACATCGCGGAGCTGGTCGGGCGGGACGTGATCCAGAAAGTTCACGGCGGAGTTGCCTTCAGCGGCGGCGCCGCGAACCGCCCCGGACAGCGTTATGCGAGTTCGCCCTTTCAGGACCGCATCCGCTGGAACAGCGCGGCGAAACAGGCCATCGCCGAAAAGGCTTTTGC
>CAZHPP010000358.1:0-4711 GCA_964534535.1 uncultured Victivallales bacterium
GCCTCGAAAATGAACATGGATCTGTAACATCACGATATACAATACAACAACTGAAAATTCAAACAATGCAATATAAAAAAATGAATGGATTCCCCCATTTTATATATTGCTGTACGGCTGAAAATACTTTGGGCAGACATCCCCTGTTTCCCGGCCGAAAGGGTTCTCAAAAAATGAGCGCAAAAATAATTTTTTTTGCGCAGGGGTGCAGGGCTCATCGAGTCCTGCCGAGGGGCATGGGGACGAGCAGCCCCCTGCATGAAGAGGATGCGGGCTTATTTCTTCCGGTCAGGGGCCGCAAGAACCGTCTTGTCGATGATTTCCTGCTGGACCGGCGTAATGTAGCGCGGATAAACCCAGGAGGGCATTCCGCCGAGAATGTATGCAATCAGCGGCATGTTGAGCCGCGCAAGATAGACGCGCGGCCGGTCGCCGAACTTCTTTTCGTAAACGGCCACGGAGCACGGAAGAACGGCGGAAAGCTTCCGCCAGTCCTGACGCGACACCAGGAACTTGGCAATGTCAGGCTGACAGAGCTTGAAGGTCCGGAGCTGCGAACCATCCTCCGGCGCCGGAACGCGGCAGGATTCAGGCGTGACGATCCATTCGAAGTCCTCGGCGACGTCGGGAAGATTTTTGGAAAACGACTCGACGGAGCAGGGAATTTCCTTTTCGACGATGATCGCGCTGCGGAGATAGAACATGCCGCCCACGAACATTGCCGCCGCGCCCCAAATGAAGCCTACGGCGAACCAGAGACAGTTCTTTTTCCGGGAGGAGACGGCCGTCCTGCCCGCCGTCTCAGAGACTGGATCTGGCATAGCTGACCGCATTGTCGAAGATGACCTTGCCTTCGCCCCATTTCGGGAGTTTTCCCTCGATCTGGAGCTTCTGCCAGTCGGGCGCGTTGAAGGGGGAAAGGAAGGCTTCCGGGTGCGGCATCAGCCCGAAGACGCGGCCTGTGGGGTCGCAGATTCCGGCGATGTCGTTGATGCTGCCGTTGGGATTTTCCGGGAAGCCGTGGGCCTTTGCGCCGTTCGGCGCGCAGTAGCGGAGCACGGCCAGGTTCTGCGATTCGATCTTTTCGATGATTTCCTTTTCGGCCACGAACTTGCCTTCGCCGTGGCGGATCGGCAGACGGATGAGCTTGACGCCCTTCGTGAACACGCAGTTCGAGGCCGGATTGACCTTCAGTGTGACCCAGTCGTCGCGGAAGACGCCGGAATCGTTGTGCGCAAGCGCGGCCTGCTGCTCGAAGCGCTTGCCGTCGAGGGCGGGAACGAGTCCGAGCCGCGTGAGGGTCTGGAAGCCGTTGCAGATTCCGATCACGAGCTTGCCGTCCGCGATGAACCGGTCGAGCTCGTCTTTGAGTTTGAATTTGATCTTGTTGGCGAACACGGTTCCGGAGCCGATGTGGTCGCCGAAGGAAAATCCGCCGATGAAGGCAAGAATATGGAAGGGGGCCATGGAGCGTTTCCCGCTCAGAAGATCGTTGAGATGAATCTGTTCCGCGGAAGCTCCGGCCGCTTCGAATGCGGCGGACGTTTCCTTTTCGCAGTTGAGGCCGAACCCGGTGATGACCAGGGCTTTGACTTGATCCGACATATCGCGCTCCGTTCTTGATGAAGATTTTTTACAGCATGGAAATTTATACCGTGAACGGCGCAAATTCAAATCGGGTTGCAGAAATTTGTGAAAACCGCCGGGAGCAGCCGCCGTGCGGACCGGCCATTCAGGGTCCGGAAACCGCAGCAGGAAAATCCCCGTTCCTCCATTTGATTTTCCCGAAAAAAATGCTATTGTATCCGGTTGCAACCAAAACTGTAAAACCGGGAGACACACAATGTTCGGAAACACCTTCGGAAGACTCTTCAGAATCACCTGCTGCGGCGAATCCTACGCCGGCGGCTTCCGGAAAAATCTGCCCATCCCGCCTGAACTCTACGGCGGCCTGATCGTCATCGTCGACGGCGTCCCCGCCGGAATCAAGATCACCGGCGAATACATCCAGTCCGAACTTGACAAGCGCAAACCCGGCCAGACCCCGCTCGATTCCCCCCGCAAGGAGAAGGACCGCGTGTTCGTCTTCTCCGGCGTCATGGAAAACGACCTCACCACCGGCGCGCCCGTCGGACTCGTGATCCCCAACAACGACATCCAGGACATGCACATCGACCAGTACCGTTCCTACAAGGACACGATCCGTCCCGGCCACGCCGAATACGGATACTTCAAGAAGGACGGCGAATACGCCGACTGGGTCGGCGCAGGACGCGCCAGCGGACGCGAAACCGCCAGCCGCGTAGCCGGCGGCGCCGTGGCAAAAGCCGTTCTCGACAGGATGGGGATCGACGTCGTGGCCTACACGATCGCCTCCCACGGAATCAGGGTCGATCACGAAATTTCCTACGAGGAAGCCAAAAAGAACTACCGCAGGAACGAAATCAACTGCCCCGACCTGAAGCTCGCCGAAAAGATGAAGGAGGACATCCTCAAAATCAAGGCCTCCGGCGACACCGCGGGCGGAATCGTGGAGTGCATCGCGCACGGCGTTCCGGCCGGACTCGGCGAGCCCGCGTTCGACAAGCTGAACGCGCTTCTGGCCCACGCGGTCTGCTCGATCGGAGCCATCCGCGGAATCGAATTCGGCGCCGGATTCGGGGTTGCCGACATGCTCGGCTCCCAGTCCAACGACCCGGCCTATCTCGACAAGAAATCCGGAAGAGTCCGCTTCAAGACGAATCACGCGGGCGGAATTCTGGGCGGAATCTCCACCTGGGAGGACATCCGCTTCCGCTGCGCCGTGAAGCCCACGCCGACCGTCTCCGTCCCGCAGAACACCGTGAACGTGGTCAAGATGGAAGACACCGTGCTTTCTCCCATCACGCGGCGCGACCCCTCGCTTCTTCCGCGGATTTACCCCGTGGTCGAGGCCATGACCCGCTGCGTTCTGCTCGACGCCATCTTCATGACCGAAGCATGGTGGCAGGTTTCCGGAACTCCGGAAAAATGGCGCAAAATCTGAGGATTCTTCCCTCATGCCGGAATCCTTCGGGAAAATCGACGACGATCCGGGAATCGAGGACGCCCTCGCCGGAAGTCTCCGCGAAACCGATCCGGAGGAGCTGAAGGAGATCGCCCGGGACGCCATGGCCGGAGAGGAAAAACCGCGCATCCAGCCGGTCTGCCTCGAGGCCACGAAGAAATTTTTCTCGAAGGACACCCCCCTCCGCGACGCCGAACGCCACGGAGGCCGTCCCTACGAGGAACGTCCCCAGCAGGCCGAGATGGCCCTGGAGATCGCCCGCTCGTTCGAGAAGGGCGAAAATCTCTGCGTGGAGGCGCCCACCGGACTCGGCAAGAGCTTCGCCTACCTGATTCCCTCCATCCATACCGCGCTTTCCGTGGGGAAGCCCGTGCTCATCACCACGGAAACGATCAATCTGCAGGAACAGCTCGTCTACAAGGACCTGCCGATCCTCCAGAAGCTGCTGGGGGTCGACTTCAAGTTCGTGCTGGCGAAAGGCCGCGCAAACTACCTCTGCAAACGGCGCCTGGCGCTCGCAAAGGGCGGACACCGCGAAGAATACCTTTCCTCGCTCGGATTCGTCTCCGACGTGGAAAAGATTTCCGACTGGGCCGACAAAACGGAGGACGGCAGCCGCTACGACCTCAAATTCCGCGTCGACCCCGAACTCTGGAACTCCATCGCCAGCGATGCGGCAAGCTGTTCCGGACCTTCCTGCAAGAACTACCGCTCCTGCTTCTACTGGCGCGCCCGCCGTTCCTGGGAAAACGCGGACATCGTGGTCGCAAACCACGCGCTTTTCTTCCTCGACCTCAAGATGCGCGAATTCGAGGAACTCGAAAACACGCCGCTCCCCAACTACTGCGCGGTTGTGTTCGACGAGGCCCACACGCTCGAGGACGCCGCGGCAAACCATCTCGGGCTCGACCTGAGCGCCGGGGCGCTGATCCATTTTCTGAACCGCCTGTTCAATCCGGGAAGCGGCCGCGGCCTGCTGGTGCGTCCGGGCGCCGATTCGCTCACGCTCCGCGGCACGATCGCCGCCGCGCGCGATGCCGCCGAACAGTATTTCAACCAGTATTCCGACATTCTGGCCCAGCACACCGAACTCACCATGCGGGTGCTCAAACCGCGGTTTCAGAACCTGCTTTCCCCCGCTCTCGACAAGGTGGCCTCGCTCCTCAAGGACTATATCGCGGAGCAGGACGACCCCAATTTCAAGCAGGAACTCCAGTCCATGCTCGACCGCTGCTCCGACTACAGCGAAAGCATCACGAAATTCACCGGCATGGAGTTCGCAAAGCACGTCTACTGGGCCGAGGGCAAGCCTTCCGGCCCGACGCGCCAGATCGACACCGAACTCTGCGCCGCTCCCCTGAACATCGCCGAAATTCTCCGCGAAATTCTGTTTCTGCGCGACAAACCGGTCATTCTCACGAGCGCCACGCTTGCAGTCAACGGCTCGCTCGACTATTACTTCAGGCGCACCGGATTCACGCGCGGCGGCGGATTCGTGTACGATTCTCCCTTCGACTACGAAAAGCAGGTGGTGCTTTATCTCCCCGGAAAGACGGTTCCGCCGCCTTCCGACGAACATTTCCTGAATTCGGCGTGCGATGCCATCTTCCGCTTCATCGAAAAGACGCAGGGCCACGCCTTTGTGCTCTTCACCAGCTTCGGAAT
>CAZHPP010000359.1:0-4700 GCA_964534535.1 uncultured Victivallales bacterium
TATGAACCGGGGCGCTTGGGAACAATTCCAGGCTGAGAATGAACCCGAAAACCTGATCCGGGCAATACCGGCGTAGGAAAGTTCAATGAGCAGCAATCCCGCCGCGCATTGTTTTTTCCTGCTGAACAGCAAGAGGAAAAAAATGCTGATCGAAAACACCATCTCCGCCGCGATCGTCAGAAACTTCGCGGACAAACTCCAGAACTCGCTCGTGATCGACGCCGCGATCGTCGGCGGCGGACCTTCCGCCCTCGTCGCCGCGCGCGACCTGGCCAAGGCCGGCTGCAAAGTCGCGGTCTTCGAACGCAAACTCGCGCCCGGCGGCGGCACCTGGGGCGGCGGAATGCTCTTCAACGAAGTCGTCGTCCAGGACAGCGCGCTCCACATCCTCGACTCCTTCGGAATCCACCACAAGGAAATTTCCGACGCAAAGGGCTATCACACCCTCGATTCCGTCGAAATGGCCAGCGGACTCATCTTCGGCGCCGTTTCCGCCGGAGCCAAGATTTTCAACTCCGTCAGCGTGGAAGACATCGTCTTCAAGGAAGGCAAGGTCAACGGACTCGTCATCAACTGGACTCCCGTTGAACGCCTCGGCATGCACGTCGACCCGCTCACCGTCATTTCCAAGGTCGTGCTCGACGGCACGGGCCACCCGAGCGAAATCCTGCATCTCGCCCAGGACAAGGCCATGATCAAGCTCGATACCGAAACCGGCAAGATCCTCGGCGAAAAGCCGATGTGGGTGGACAGCGGCGAAGCCTCCACCATCACGAACACGCGCGAATATTTCCCCGGCCTCTTCGCCTGCGGAATGAGCGCGAACAATACGGCCGGCGGCTACGATCTTCGGCGGAATGCTCCTTTCCGGCGAAAAGGTCGCCAAGCTCATCCTGAAGCGCCTGAACAAGTAATCGTTTCCGGAGAGAGGATGCGCCCGGATTCGGCGGAAAACCGAATCCGGGCGCTCTTTTTTTGCACAGACGGCGGCCGATGTTCAGGGAATCTTTGTCAGGTCAACCGTCTTTTTGTACTTTCCGCCCTGATGTGAGGCTTGGCCTTCAAGCGTGAGCATGTTCCCCTTCACGGAAAGTTTCTGAAAATAAACGGGTTCCAGTTCCTGCACGGAAACGATTTTCCCCGCATCGAACCGGAGAAGATACACATGCAGAAAATCCGAGTTGAACGCCTTCGGGTAATCGGCTTCCGCCAGCGCAAAGACACGGTTCCCGCAGACAAAACAGTTTTCCGGCTCGACGGAAAATTCCATGGACACGGACGGATTCTCCGATTCGTCCGGATAGGGAAAGATTCCGTCTTCCAGCTCGATCTGGCGTCCGGAAACCATTCCCTTTGCATTGCGGATTCCGTTCCAGAGTTTTGCCTGGGACTCCGAAAGCAGGAAAATCTGCACCTGGCGCATGACGAGATTCGCCATGATATTGTACCGCTGCATGGATTCGGCGGAGCCGCAGCCTTCTTCATAAGGGGCGCTGCGGACGGCTTCGACTTTGCGTCCGATCCGGTAGACAGCGTTCAGGACTTCCCGCCGCTCCTGCGGCGTTCTGACATTGCGGAGTTTCCAGTCGGCGGCTTCGGCGAGCAGGGATTCCGCATTCGTCCAGTGATTTCCCGAGGCGACGGTAAGTGCGGCCTGCGGACCGTCGCATTTTTCAAACATTTCAACCGATTTCTGGAACCGGGCTTCCAGGCTTTTCAGAAGGTCTTCGCGTTCGGAGGCAAAGGCAAACGAGGTAAAGCAGAGCAGAAAGAAAATCTTTTTCATCAATCCCGTTCTCCTGTAAAAAAACGATATTAAAAATATGCCTTCAATTTCCGCAAAGTCAAATTTGCGGATGTTCCGCGGCGCATGAAAAGGCGGAAAATGCGTTCAGAAATCAGGGGGCAATCGAGCCCCCTGACAGATTTTCTTCCGGTCCTTACATTTCAACGGGCTTTCCCGAAGCCGCCGATTTGTAAATGGCGTCCAGAAGCCGCATCACGGTCACGCCGTCTTCGGGCTGGACCAGATACGGCCGGTCGTCGCGGACGGCATCGGCAAACATGCGGTAGGCGCTGGGAGCTTTCGGGAAAGGAGCGTGAATCTTCGTATCGAGCATCACACCCGTGCCTGTGGTGAGCTCGATGTCGTAGTCATAGCCTTCGTTGAGGTTTTTCTGGAAGATTCCGCCTTTCGTCCCGAGGATTCTGGAAGTCTGGAGCTCCATTTCCGGAATGTTGGAAGCCCAGGAGGCATCAAGTTCCACGGTGGCGCCGTTCCTGAACCGGATCATGGCGCAGGCCATGTCCTCGACGGTGTAGCTGAGGCCGTTTGCCTTTGCCATTCCGGGCGCGATCTTGGAATAGGTGCTGCCCGTGACCCATGCGGGTTCGGGGTAGCCCATCATCCAGAGGACAAGGTCAAGACGGTGCACGCCGAGGTCGATCAGCGGGCCGCCGCCGGACTGTTTTCCATCGAAGAACCAGGAGCCCATGGAACCGGAGCCCGCGGTGTTGAAGCTGTCGGCGGAAAGGCCCGGAACGCCACGGCGGCGCATCCAGACGGAGCGCGCGTAATAGATGTCGCCGAGCTTCCCCTCCTCGACGATCTGCTTCATGATCCTGGACTGCGGCCGGAAGCGGTAGGAAAAGTCGATTCCGAGCTTGAGGTGATGTTTTTTCGCGGTGCGGAGCATGTCTTCAGCCTCGGCGGCATTCATGGCCATGGGCTTTTCGCAGAGGACGTTCGCGCCGGCCTCGAGGGCGGCGACCGTGAGCTCGCGGTGCTGGCAGTTCGGAACGGCGACGGACACAATGTCGAGCTTTTCGCTGCGGATCATGTCAATTCCCTCGGTGTAGATTTTTCCGATCTGCGAACCGTGCTCGCGCTGTGCCATGGCACGGCGGTCTTCGCGGCGGTCGGCGACGGCCGCAACCTCCACATCCGGATGATTCAGATACCCTTCGAGATGTCCCCATCCCATGCCCAGCCCGATGACGCCCGCTCTCAATCTTGCCATGATTTGAACTCCTCTGCTGTTTCCGCCTTCCAGCCGGAAGGCAGATTTCTGTGATGTATTTATTTTCAGGGAGAAACCCTTGTTTTTCCCCGTCTTCCGTATATATTACAGGAAGGCAGGAGAAAATCAACCGCTGCCGATCTTGCAGTTTGTGATATTAAAACGGCAGTCTGTGACAAAAAGGAGCCCGCGATGAAAAGACTGATGTTTGACGACGTCCGGCGCTGGCAGGTCCCCTTCGAGATCATCGACCCGCTGGAAACCCTGCCGCGGCCTGAGGTCATCGTCGAGGAGATTCAAACCTCGCCGTCCTACCGGCTTTCCGGCGTGAACAGACAGAATCAGAGCGGCGGCCAGTTCATCGTCACGTTCACAGGCTGCGGCGGCGTGGACATCTGCGGAAAAAGCCACAGGCTTCCGCCGGGCTGCGGTTTCCTGCACCGGCACAACGATCCGGAAGTCTGCTACTATTATCCGCCCGAGGGAAAAGCCCCCTGGATTTTCCTGTGGATGGCCTTCGAGGGAACGGCCTCGGAAGAAATTCTCACGGAGATCACGCGGAAATACGGTTATCTCTTCCAGTGCGCGCCGGATTCCCCGCTGATCGAAAAAATGCTTTCGTACAAGAAATGCGACCACGAACTGCTGTTCCTGACCCCGATGGAAGGCGCAAAGCTCGTGATGGATTTTCTCCAGACAATCTGTTCTCCCCTCGAAAGCCGGAAGCGGAACTCGACGCGGGCCGCGCTGACCGCACAGGCCCAGGCGTGCATTGTCTCCCGCCTCGGCGAACCGTTGAAAATTTCAGAAATTGCGGAGCATCTGGACGTTTCGCGGGAACACCTTTCCCGCGTGTTCCGGGAACAGACCGGGGAAACCCTGCTGGAGTACCTGACGCGCAAACGCCTCAGTTTCGCGGCGGAGCTCCTGCTTCAGAGCAGACTCCGCAGCAAGGAGATCGCCGACCGCTGCGGATATTCGGATTATTCCGCATTCTGCCGCGCATTCCGGAACCTTACAGGGATATCCCCGGAAAAGGTCCGTTCCAGCGGCATTTATCCCTCCTTCGGGCGCGGAAAGAGGACGTCATGAAAATCGCCGCGGCCATTGATGAAACCGGAATCGCAGAAACGCTCCGGAAAGCAGAATATTTTCTCACCGTTTCCCCGGACGGAACCACGGGAAAGCTCGTCCGCGGAAAGATTCCGCTGGTTAAATTTCTGCAGGAAAACGGCATCGACGTCTTCCTCTGCGGAAAGCTCGGGAACTGCATGGCGGTGGAACTCGGGAATGCGGGGATTCAGCTGATCCCAGGTCTTTCCGGTCCCGCGGAGGAAGCCGTAAAAAAATTTCTTCAGGGAACGCTCAGACCGGGAAGCGGCTGGTCCTGTTCGGAAAACGGCATGACCTGCGGCGCCTGCGACGGCGGATTCCGCTGATGCCGGGAAGAAAACGGGCGCAAAAAATTGATTTTTTGCGCAGGGTGCAGGGCTCTTTGAGTCCTGCCGATGGGTCGAAGGGGCGAGCAGCCCCTTGCGGATGCGTGAAAATCAGTCCTTCCGCAAAACACAAGGTCTGTCCTTTGTGTCCGGGGTGCAGGGCTCTTTGAGTCCTGCCGATGGGTCGAAGGGGCGAGCAGCCCATAAGCGTTAATCTGTTTGACTTTTTCAAAAAGACATG
>CAZHPP010000360.1:0-4690 GCA_964534535.1 uncultured Victivallales bacterium
CTTTCTCGACAGTGTATTGGGATTCGCCCGATGAGAAACCTGTCTTTTTCCCTTTGCGGATCCCGGCAAGGCTCCAGTCGAAAAGCCGGTCTTCAAGCACGGACCGCCGCCCGATTCTGTCATATACCCCAAGCAGAGGATTCCCAATGCCGGGATTCATGTCCAGCAGCATCAGAATTTCTTTTTTTACGATCAGGCGCATGCCGGAGCGGACTGTTCCGAATGTCTGAAGGACTCCGTTGTCGCTGCCGGCTTCAAAAGCGGAAGCCAGTCCTTTTGCCGCTTCCGTGCCTCGATCGGGCGGAAGCCGGTTCAATGCGGAAAGAAGCCATTTCCCTGCATTGGACTTTGGTGCAATGCCGCGTAACGCAGGATTCACTTTCCTTGAAGATTTTACTTTTACAAGATGGCTTGCGTCGGCAAGTTCGGCGACCTCAGCTTCGTTCAGCACGCGCCGTTCAGCCATGATTTCGGCCATTTCGCCGTCGAGAAACCACGGACCGCCCCATCCTTTCCCGACTTCGAGCAGTTCGCCTGTGGATAAGGGACGCAGTCTTGCATGCTTCGTCCTGGCAACGGGTGTGCCGTTGACATATATGTTCGTAAAGTATCCCACATCGCCCTGGGCATGGTCGTCATAAGGTTCGAATGTCACGGCCACATGCGTCCATACCTCCGGCTCAATGGGGTTCGGCGCATAACACCCCGATTCCATTTTGCCGTTCACGGAATCTTTGATGTTTGTGTAAAGTTCCCGTCCGTAGCGTCCGAAAATGAACGGAGTTCCGCCCTTGGAAAAGAACATGTCAAAGGAGTCGTCCGACCTGCGGTCAGCGGCGTTTTTCCTGAGTTTCACGGCACAAGCCAGCGAGAGGCCTTCATTCCCGATGTTGAACGCTTCTGTTCCTGGAATTTGCGCAAAACTTTTCTTGCCGTCGAGAATGAGAATGTCTCCGGAAAGTTTTGCGCCGCCTTTCAGAATCAGCTGTTCCGGCTTTACGGCCCCTGCAAAGAGGGGTGTCACGATTGCAAATGTACAAAGAATATTTCTGAGAGATTTCATGCTGATGTCTGCTTTCATTTCAGAGTCCAGTCAAGTCCGTCAAACTGTGTTCCGACGCGAATTCCGCGGATTGATCCGTTGAAGAACATCATGTTGTTGACCTTGTTGTGGCCCCAGAGATTCGGACCGTACTTGGAATTGTCAATCACGTTGTTCCAATACATGTGGGCTACATTCTGCCGGTCGTAGGACGTAATCCCGGAAAGTGCGACTGCCCCCGTTCCGCTCAAGTTGGAAATGTATTTTTCATTCATGATGACACTTTGCGGAATGATGGTTCCGGAACGGCGGTGAATGGAAAAATCGGCAAGGTAAAGATTTCCCTGCTGCTGCCATCCGCCGAATTGGTATCGTGCGAGTTTCGCTGCCATCCCCCAGCCTGCACTTTCAGTCCCGTCACAGAAAGAAGTGACTCCGTAACTGCTGCCATAATAATGATTCGTTATTGTCAAGTCTGCCGGAACGGAAGTCTCCGATGACGGGCAGAGGAGGATGCCTGTGCCCTTGACCTTGGAGCTCCATGGCATTGCCGACGTACTGGTCCCCGATGCACGCTTGATGTAGGCTGGAAACAGCTCCTGCTTCCAGAGCGCCGCGCCCGGCATATAACCGCCGTTGTCGCCTATATACATTGATATGGCAAGATAGACCTGTTTCTGGTTGCCGGTGCAGGAGACGCTTCTGGCCTTTTCCCTCGCCGCATTCAGCGCGGGCAGAAGCATTCCGGCAAGAATTGCGATGATCGCAATCACCACCAAGAGCTCGATAAGTGTGAAAATTTTTCCCGTCACGTTCAACTTCTTTTTCTTCATTGCAGGCTCCTTTGGTTGATTTCTCTCTAAGATTAAGAAACATTTCATATTTCAGGCCCTCGCTGCTGATTGATGATCAGACTGCAGGGCATGACGCTTTTCATGATCGGAGTGTCGGGATCGGCCTTCTTCTTCCTGAGATATTCCACGGCGGCCTGCCCCATCTCGAACAGGGGCATCCTGACATAGTTGAAACACAGGGCCTTTTCCTTCATTGCCAGCGAAATGTCATCGAATACAAGCGTCACAAGGTCCGTATCGTGTTTCCCCGTGCATCGCACATATTCCTGGATGAATATCGTATAAACGGCCCAGTTCGCAGCGAAGACGGCCGTAAACCGGTTCTCCTTCAGGAAAGTCTCGACTTTTCCCGGAACCAGCAGGTCTTGATAGGAAAGGGCAAGATTTTCAGGGACGGGCAGCCCCATCTTCCGGTATGCGTTCTTCCAGCCCAGAGTACGCAGGAAAGGCGCCCGGTATACTGTATTGCTCTCTTCCCCGAGAAGAAGGATTTCCCTGTGCCCGAAACGCAGCAGATATTCCACCGCTTTTTCAGCTTCCGCGGCATGGTCCACGGTAAGATATGCAATCTCCGGATTTCTGGGAATGCTGTTCAGCTGGAGAATCGGAATGTTCTGTTCAAGAATACTTGAATAGACCTCGTCCGGAAGCTGATCCAGCATCAGGAGAAGAGCATCCAGCGGCTTGCGGAGAATGCCCTTCTTCAATTCTTCCTGCGCCTGAAGATTCAGGGAAACGTTCTTTCCGTATGCCGATGCATAGATTCCCCTGTAAAATTCCGAATCGTAATAGACGACCTTGGCTCCCAGCCTGTTGGTTCCGATGATGAACGGCTTTTCGGTGAGAAGTTCTTCCGGGGAGCGTCTCTGCAGGACAAATGTGCCTTTGCCTGGACGCTTTTCCAGCAGATTTCTGCTGCAGAATTTATCCAGAACCTTGCGGACCGTCGGTCGGCTGATGGAATACTGTTCGGCAAGTTCGTTCTCGGAAGGGATCGCGGTGCCGGGCATGAGGATGCTCCCGGAAATCTGCCGATCCAGGTCTTCATAAAGTTTCTGACAGCTGCAGTTTCTGTTCATGGCCATTCTTGTTTTTACATGTTATCTTTACATGTCATTTAATATTATACCACAAGATTGCTGTTTTGTCAAGAGGGGGCAGTCTTCTTTTACAGCCGGCCCTGCTATTTTTCCTTGTTCTTTTTGGCTGTGTACGAAACGTTGACTGTTTTTTTCAGGAATTCGGGGGGCCATGGGAAAAAACGGAGGTTTGCCCCGTGGTCGACATGTGTCAACAAAAAACAAGCGCAAAAATTGAATTTTTGCGCAGGGTGCAGGGCTCTTTGAGTCCTGCCGAGGGTTCAAGGGGCGAGCAGCCCATTGGAAATGCATGAAAATCAGTCATCATGTTCCAGTCCGGACTGCAAGACTCCGGATGAAGTCTGTTTCGGGACTTGTAATTCCCGCAGCAAGGTTTATAGTAATGCCAGGACGTTTACACCTGTCATTGAACTAAAAATGGTCCAGCCCAATGGAAGGGTGCAAATCGCGGACTTCTTTTTATGGAAAAAATCCCAGACACCACTTTTTTCTTTCATCTGTACATGTGCGGATACAGTCTTCTGAATTCCTCCCAGGATCTGGAGACGATGCCGCACGTGCATAAATTCTGGCAGATGAATCTTTGTGACGCGGGAACTGGCAATGTTCGCTTTAACGGGAAAACTTTTCCTTTGACTGCAGGCGATCTGGTTATTTTTCCTCCAGGAGTCAAACATGTTGTGTTTTCCTCTTCGGAATCCTTCGGCACCTATTCGTTCAAATTCGATCTCGGCATTGAAAATACCTGGACGGAGATGAAGCTGGAGAACAATGCCCCCGGGCGTGAGGAACGCCTGAAAATCATTTCCGCCGTCCATTTGCTGTTCCACAGCATATTTCCCAGGGAGCTGACGGACGTTCCGGTGGAGTTCTCGGTGACGAACCGGCACCTCCGTTCCGGTATTCTGGAGTCTATTCTTTACGGGATCGTTTCGTATTACTATCTGAGAAACATTCCGGCCGAACTTTCCGTTGTGCAGAAAATTGCCGCATTCGTCGCGGAAAAGAACGGGATCCCCGTCCAGATTTCCGAGATAGCCCGGTCCATGCGCTGTTCCGAAAACCATCTGTTGCGCCAGGTTCGCGCGAAAGCCGGATGTTCCACGAAGGAACTTGTGGATAAGGAACGGATCAAGACGGCCAAGCGCTTTCTGCTGTATTCCGATCTTTCCATCGGAGCGCTGGCGCGGCATATGGGGTTTACGGACGTGATTTATTTTTGCCGTTTCTTTCGCAAGTACGCAGGCGAATCCCCATCCGCCTTCCGGAAACGCTACTCCTGAAACAAAAGCTTCTGGATGTGCCTCAAAAAGATTTCCCGCCACAATCTTTTCCCGTAATTCCGTCAATGATTGAAGTAGAATCAGTTCTTTTTTACCGCGCCTTCGACGGACCAGCGCTGTCGTACGGGGATCCGTTCCCCCGGCTTTACGGTTTGTGTGGGAAAATGTCCTTCCAGTTCCGTGAAAACCGGACAAGCGTAAAGATGCAGACCGTTCTTATCCGGCGGATCGCTTTGAACGCAAGGCCGGGAGTCGTCCCTGATTTCGGAGTGTCTTCGTAATGCCGAAGCCCTGAATGATTTCGGTTCTTCGCTGGACAAAGTCGCCGATTTTATCGAAAAAATCGGTATATTCTTAAAGGCTCTGTTCTGCATGATGACTGATTTTAATGCATTTCCAATGGGCTGCTCG
>CAZHPP010000361.1:0-4678 GCA_964534535.1 uncultured Victivallales bacterium
ATCACAATCTCAAGCGTTTCGTGAACGACTGCAGGGGAAAGATCGACGGCATGTTTTCGGATGGTCCTTCCAACGGCGGAGTCCAGGCCGTCGAAGGCGGTTTCTACGCCTTCTCGCTCCCCAGCACCTATTGCGAATTCCGCCTGATGTGGAACCCGGACTACGACGTGGACGCGGGGGTGAAGGACATGTGCGATAAAATGTACGGGAAGGCCGCGCCGCACATGTACAATATCATCACGCGGATCGCCGCTCTCTGGGAAAGCCCCGCCACCACACGGAACCCGGCGATGCTCGCGCTCGGCGACTACAGGGCGGGAGTCATCACGAAAGACGTCCTCTACGGGAAGATCATCACGCCGGAATTCGTGGCAATGCTCAGGAAAGAACTTGATGCGGCTTATGCCGCGGCCGGCAAAAATTCCGCCGATGCGCGCAGAGTCGACCTCCCCGGAAAGACGCTCAAGCTCTTTTTCCGCGACTATGAATCCTGGCGCAATCCTTCAGAATTCGCAGGAAAATCGCTGGAAATGACGGCTGTCCCGTTCAAGAACACTCTTGCGGAAAAGGCCGCGCTCCCGGACTGGGGAAAAATCGGAAAACAGTATTTCGTCAATGCGTATCTTTCCCATGTGGAGGACCCGCCGGTGAAAACAACCGTCCAGGGCGCCTGCGACGGCAAAGGCCTGCTCTTCAAGTTCAATATGGAAGAACCTTCCATGGACAAGGTCAGGAACACGCCCGCGTCGGACATCTGGAGCGGCGACAGCATCGAACTGTTCGTGGAATACGTCCCCGGATCGGTCTACCACATCACCTTCAATTCAGATTCGGCCAGACGCGACCGGTTTATCGGGAAGTCCCCCGCCGCCAGACGAAACATGCCGTATCATCTGGCTGCAAAAAACAGCGGAGGCTGGACTCTCGACGTCTACCTTCCGTTCGTCACGCTCGATGCGGGCAAAGTGTTCCGCGGCGACCCCGTCAAGGCCAATCTTGTGCGGAACCGGGTTCTTTCGGACGGAACGGTTCAGCGTTCCCGCTGGAGCACGAATTATTCGCGGTCCCATGCGGAACATTCGGCCTTCGGAACGCTTCTTTTCAAGTCCTCGTCACCCAACTCAAATACGGAGAAATGAACATGGAGAAACGCTGCGGATTTTTCACACTGATAGAGCTCCTGGTCGTTATTGCGATCATCGCCATTCTCGCCGGGATGCTTCTTCCGGCCCTGAACAAGGCCAGACAGGCCTCCTACGGCGCGGACTGCATCTCAAAGCTCAAGCAGATCGGGAAGGCTTCCCTGATGTATTCGGACGATTCCGACGGCTGGATTGCCGCGGCCTACGGAACCATGCGTCCCGACTTCCTCAACGAAAGGAGTCGTCCCTGGTATGCGCATCTTCAGAATTACATGGGTACAGGCGGATTCTTCATTCCGGACAAGTCATACCAGTACTACATCGCGAAGCTGAATCCGAAGCGCTGGTGCAAAGCCAATCCGCTCTCCGGGCTGAACACAAATCTGGCCTGGAACAAACAGATGGGCTGGTCCAACAATTCGGACCTTTTCATCGTCCCGATGCATAAGATGAACCGGGTAAAACGGCCTTCCTCCGTCTTTCTTGCCGCAGATGCCTCCGACGATATAAAATTCGAGGAATATCTCCCTTCCGGGCCGGTGACGCGCCGTTCCTATTCTTCCGGCACAGCCATGGGGCACCTGGTGTTCTGCCACAACCAGAACGCGAACATCCTCTGCGCGGACGGCCATGCGGCCGGCTATTCGTTCAATACGCTCAAAGCCACAGAAAGCCTTTCCACCGGCCCGTTCAAGATGGGCCTTGCAATCGAACAATAAAGAGAAAGAACCATGGAAATCAATTCCGACTACACCGCCCGCAGAAACCGCGTCATGAAATGGTATGCGCCGTCCCGGATCGGACTCTTTGTTCACTGGGGATTCTTCACCGGCGGCGGAATGACCACGGCAAATTCGAATTTCGTTCCTCTCACATACCGTACGCCGGAAGAATTCGAGAAAGCCGCGCCCGAACCTGGAAAATTTGCCGCGAACATCGCAGCCCTTGCAAAAAGGTTCGGCGCAAAGTACATCAATTTCACCCTGATTCACGCAGCGGACGGCTATGCCGCGATGTTTCCGACCCGGCAGCCTGAATTTCTGCTGAAGACCTCGAAGGACTATCTCGGCGCGCTTCTGGATGTCTGCCAGACCGCAGGGCTCCGGCTGATCGTCTATTTTCCGCTCGAAATCGGCAGCGCGGAAGCAAAAGGCGGTCCCTACGCCGCCCCCGGAACCGATGCCCGCGGTCTTTACGGACGGCTCGTGGAAGAGCTCGCCGAACGCTATGGGAACCGCATTGCCGGATTCTGGCTCGACGGCGGATTCACCACGCCCTTTCTGGATTTTCCGGCGCACATCCGGAAATATTTCCCGGAGGCCGTCATCAACGTGAACAGCTGCACCTTCTGCGAAGTGGCCGACGTCGATTTTTCCGTGACGGAATTCACCGCATCGACGCCCTCCCCGGCCTACGACCGCCCATCCGCCCTCCGAAGCATCAACAAAGTCGGCGTAAACGTTCCGCCCGACGACTTCAATGAGGACATTCCGAACTGCGCCAGCTGGTGGTACTGGAAGAACCGCGGACGCTTCGCCGCCGGAATCGCCGCCAAGGAGACCTGCTATCTCGCCGACCGCTTCTTCCTGCTGCGCCAGATGCTCTGCTCCATCGGCCAGCGCGGACAGTGGAACTTCACGTTCGGAATCCCCGTCCGCATCGACGGCACGGTCGAAGAGAAATATCATCCGATGTTCGACGCCGTTTCCAGCTTTCTGGAATGGGGTTCCGAAGCCGTCTACAACACGACCGGAGGCCTGGATTCCCCCATCCGTCCCGGAAGTTTTCACGGCGGCGGCTTCTGCTCCGTGACCCGTTCCCTGGAAAATCCCTCCATGTGTTTTCTCCTCGTTATTGATCCTCCCAAACCGGAAAAAAATGGATTCTTCCTGCTGCCGCCGACTCCGGAAAACAACTTTGCCGCCTTCTTCACAAAGGGGCGCGTCCCCGTGTGCGTGAGCGATCTCCGCACAGGAACTCCGGTCGAATTCACCATGCCCGGCGGAAACGGATTCTGTCTGCGCGGAATCGACTGGAGCGACACGGAAAGATACGGAGTCAAGGTGTTCCGCGTGGAATTTGAATATCCGGAAACTCCGACGGCGCTCTGAACCGCGGATTTGCGGCTGCGGCATTTCCGGAAATCATGAATCCGGGCTGCGCGTCCTTCATTTCCCCGCAGCGGGCTGCCGGACCGGAGCGGAACTGAAATCCGTCTTCAGTTTCTCCTCCAGCCCCTTCAGACGGCCGTCCCAGTCCGCAAGCTCCTGTCCGGCATTTTTCCCGAGCAGCATCATTACGGGAAGATCATGATCGTCAAGCGCCAGAAAGACCGACCGCTTTTTGACGAGAATCCGTTCCCGTTCCGGCAGTTCGGAAAGGACCCGTTCGTACTGTTTCAGCCAGCCGAGTTCCCCCGCCGATCCGGGAAGGGAGGCAGCATCGAACAGCCGGAAGCGGATCCAGGCGTCGCCGTACTTCATGTTTTCCATGGTGATGAACGTCTTCCCGTGAAAAGCCTGCTCTTCCCGCGCCAACGCCCCGGCGAGTTCCGGATTTTCCGGGTCCATGACATCCGAAAAATACTTGTTCAGCAGGGCGGTGCGCTTTGCGCGGAGCGGGTGGTCCTTCGGGACGCGCGGAGTCCCGATTCCCAGACGGTTCCCCCATTCCGGACTGACATCCGGCACCTGCTGAAGGCGAACGGATTCTTTCTTCTGTTCAGTCTCCGCGTGTCTGGTTCCGAAATAAATTCCCGCGGCCGCAAGGACCGCAAGGAGGGCGATTCCCGCAGAAAGGATTTTCCAGGGCATTCTGCGTTTCGGCTGCCGGGATTCGAACCGGCGCCAGTCCGCAGCGGTCCGGATGCGGGACCCGGGCGCAAGCACGGCGTTGTAGATGCGGACCAGTCCGCTTCCGCCGCTGAGGGTCAGGGAAACAGGAAGATCGGGATACTGCTTCGGTTCGAGTCCGCTCAGCGCGCAGTAGACGGTCATCGCGAGGGCGTAAAGGTCATCCTGCTGACAGAAATCGCGTTTGCCGTTCCAGACTTCGGGCGAGACGAATCCGGGGGTTCCGGCGAAGGAGGCGCTGCCGTTCCGCGCCACCAGACCGATGTCGCCCAGAACCGCGTGTCCCTCCACCCATAGAATGTTGTCCGGCTTGATGTCCCGGTGAAGGAGTCCGGCGGCATGCAGGTTTTCCAGACCGGTCAGGAGTTCCTCCAGCATGGACCGGATTTCCTGCGGCGCGAGCCGTTTCTTTCTGCGGAGACGGTTTCCGAGCGTGTCGGGAATGTATTCGCCGCTTCCGTTCACGTTCAGATTGTCGGCGGCGTCCATGGTGTAGAAGATGCATTCGGCATTTTCCTCCGCGTGGTAAATCCGCATGAGGCTGGAATGGCGGCATTTTTCCTGATAGGCGATGAGTCCGGCGAGTTCGCATTCGCAGCTGCTGCCGTGCCTGTAAAGTATCTTGAGCGCATAATTCTGATGCGTCGTCAGGTTTTCTGCGAGAAACACCGAGCCGAAGGAACC
>CAZHPP010000362.1:0-4657 GCA_964534535.1 uncultured Victivallales bacterium
GCGGGAACGTACTATCTCGGCGCGGCATGCACGAACGTGCAGAAGTACAACACGTTTTACAGCATCCGGACGGGATTATTTGCATAAAACTTCCGACGGGAGCTTCGATTCGGCGGCTTCGCTTTCGGGCGTGACGTTGCATAGAAGGGGTGCGTGACGAACGCGGCCGGGACTTCGCTCCGGAACAATCTTTCATCGCTCACGCTGAATGCATCGAACAGTGTGCTTTCGACCCTGTCGATGGCATCGCTGAACGATTCGATCCGGTATATGAAGGTGGATGCGCTGAACGGCGCAGCCGATCATTATATGATTGCTTCCGCGTGATGCGGCAAACCCGTCCTCAGTTGACCTGCTGAATGTCCCGCGTCCGGAAGATCAGACGGTATTCGTGCGTGAAATCCTCGTAGACGATTTCGCCGGGGAACTCCGTGTCGGAATCGGCGACGGGAAGGTATTTGTAATATCTGACCTGGCGCACCCTGGATCCGTTCTCATAAAAGGTCTTGGAAACGAGATGCGAGGGGGAGCCTGCAAAGACATATTCCGTGCAGCTGCTCGGACCGTTTTCCACGCGGACGAACCATGCCCCTGACTTGAGCTCGGGAACGGCACCTTTGGGCGGCGTATCGTCGAAATAGATGGAAACGAAGGCGGTCTGGATGTGTTTGGAATCTTCGAAACGGTATCCCGAAAAGCGTTCGAAGACGGGGAACATGAAATAAGACATCACGGAACGCCGGCGGGAGGAAAATTCGAAGATTTTTGCGCCGGTCGGCGTCAGTGCCGTCGCGGTGATGATTTCATTGAACCGGTCGATCTTTGCGACCAGCAGAAGCGTTTCCGACTCTTTCTTGCGTTCGAATACCACGCCCGCCTGAATGAGAAAGACTTTTTCCGTGGCGGAACGGAGTTCGAACATGCGGTCGGCATAGCCGGAGGTCGATTCGTAGGGAATCGTCGGTTCGGCCTGGAACGGGTCCGCATGGCACGCCCCCAGCAGGAAGAACATCGGGAGCACGGGGAAGATCAGAAGAATTTTCGCGAGTTTCATTGTCCGACCTTCCATGCTGCGGCCGGGATCGGCTTGTTGATGATGTAATTCTTGAACTGGACGCTGGTGACGTCGCCGTTGATTTCCGTGATGACCAGGTTGACCACGCAGGAATAGTCCGGTGCCACGGTGAAGACGAAGCTTTTGATGAATTTGGAAAGCGGAATGGAATCGCGGGGGACCAGCCGGAACGTGAGCGGTTCGGGGAAGTCGACCTTGAAATGCTGTTCCAGCTGCCTGGGATCGGCATCGCGGAAGGCCTGCATTCCGGCGGCAAACGTGGCGAAGGTGCGGGAATCCGCGGAAGCAATTTCGATTGTCCTGCCGGAATCGGCATCCCACTGCCGGAGCTTGTTTCCCTCGATCAGAGCCACGCAGGGAATGGGCTGTGCCACGCGCCAAACGGCCCGGTTGCGCTCCAGCGCGGCGGAGCCCCGGATGATCAGTTCGCAGGCGGGGGAGTTGAGCTTTTTCCTCTGGATGAAATCCATGCGGACGGTCGAGATTCCTCCGGCCGCGGCCCTGATGTGTGCAAAAAGCCCGTTGTTCCCGGTCTCCGCGGCGGAAACGGATCCGGCCGCGGAAACAAGGAGCACAGCGCAGAGCACATGCGGAAGGCGCATCAGAGCCAGCCGGCTTTCTTGACGGCCTTGATCCACTCGTCCGTGATGAGCTGGTGTCCTGCCGGAGCGGGGTGCACGCCGTCGTGGAGCCAGTTGGTGAACGGGCCGCGTTTCAGAGCGTCGTTCAGAATTTTCTGGCAGGGGAGATACAGCAGGCCGAAGTCCTTGGCGAGCTTCGCTGTGATGGCGCGGCGCTCGTCGATTTCGGCTCTCCACGCTTCCGTGGGGGCGCTGCCTTCGAACACGTAGATGAACGGTTCGAGGATGATGATTTTCGTCTTCGGCAGGGTCTTCTGGGTCCATTCGATGAGTTCATGGTAGATTCTGGCATAGCGGACCGGCTCGACGCCGTTCCTGTTGCCGAACTCGTGCCAGGTGTCGTTGACTCCGATCAGGATGCTGAGGATGTCGGGCGACAGGTTGAGGCAGTCGACTTTCCAGCGGGCATAAAGATCGACCACGCGGTTTCCGGTGATTCCGCGGTTGAGCACTTCGAACTTTCCGGGATAATCGGCCTGAAGGCGCGCGTTGATGTAGAGCGGATAGCCGAGTCCGAGACAGCCGTTCGGATTCGGGTTTGCCGTGCGGCCCGCATCGGTGATGGAGTCGCCCTGGAACAGAATTCTTTTCATTGTTTCCTGAAACCTTTATTTTTTGAGGACGGGCAGGCTGGCGGCGGCGACGGCCTGGCCGTGGCGGCGCCCCTTCTCGTCCGGGATGCTGAATTCGATTTTCTTGGTGAGTTCGGGGAAGGCGGTGTCGAGCACGCGTCTGGCCTCGGAAAGGATCACGTCTCCGCCCTTGCCGCTGGTCACGCGGCCGAGGATGAGGAGTTTTTCGAGCTTGTAGAAGTCAAAGTAGCGGGCGATGGTGTAGCCGAAGTACACGCCGATCGTTTCAAAGATTTTCCGCGGACGCTCGTCGCCTTTTTCGAACATGGCCTGGATTTCCTTCAGGCGGACGGGCAGCGGCTTGTCGGCGGGAAATTCGATTCCGGCCTTGGAAGCGAGCCGCGCCACGCCCTGCTGGGAGAAATACTGGACGCCGCAGCCCAGGTCGCCGGACCATTCGTCCGCGGGCGCCTTGGCGCGGTAGTCGACCGGCACGAACGCGAGTTCGTTGAGCCAGTCGGTGATGTTGCCTTCGGGCGTCACATATCCGCCCGCCATGCTGGTGCCCATGGAGACTCCGAGCACGCAGTTGGCGTTCATGTCCATGGAGCCGGCGAGCGCGGTCACTTCGCCGTCGTTGATGACTTCGAAGGGAACCTTCCACTGCTTTGCGATTTCAAGGAAGAGGTCCTTGACCTTCTCCTCGAACTGGTCTTCCGGAACGCCGCGGAACAGCGAGGCCAGACGCACGCGGTTGCTCACATAGATTCCTGCGGAACTGCCGCCGATCGCGTCGACTCTCGGCAGATGCGCGGCGGCGCGCTTCAGGGAATCATTGATCCCGTCCATGTGATATCTGGGGTCCTTCTGGAAGTAGGGATCCCAGGGGATTTCCTCCGTGAAGACGACCTTGCCGTCGATCACGGCCGCGGCCTTGCGGTCGGAGCCGCCGAGGTCGAATCCGATCCGGCAGCCGTCGAGATGGCGTCCGAGCGGCTGGGAAGGTTCGATCTGCTTCGGGGCGTCCTTGAGGTCGGCATAGACGACTTCCATCCTGCCGCTGTAGATGCGGCCCATCATGCGGAAGTCGAAATCGCGTTCGCCTTTGGAGCAATAAATCTTGGAAAGGGCTTCGGCGGCGCCTTTGTCGCCCGCGATCGTGACCTTGTGTCCGCCGCGGATCCAGAGGAGCGACTTGACGAGGCGTTCGGCGTGGCGGGCGTTGGCGGCTGCTTCATCCGGCGAGGCGTCGGCGAACATGACCGTCTTATATGTGCTGATGCTCTTCGGGCTGCGTTCCACGGCGATCACGACGTCCTTGGACCTGCCGCTGGCCTGGACGGCCTTTTTGAATTCCCTGTCCCAGAGGACGGCGGGAATGAAATCCGGGTCGAGCACGGGGACGATTGCGGGTTTCGCCGCTTTGCCGATCTGGTTCAGAATCTTTCTGTTCATGAGTCAAAGCTCCTTTGTAAAGTTGAAAAACTGATGCATACCCGATAAGTTTACAGCCATTCCGCTTTTTTTCAAGCGGAATGGCTGTTTTTTCGATGTAGAAAATTGATACGGGAGAATGCAGCAGACCGGAGGTCACTTCCGGTTCAGGATCATGGCTTCCAGAGAACAGGACCCGCATCGCGGCGAATCCGGCTTCAGGGTCCGCAGGACAATGGCGGTCCGTGTCTCGCGTTCGATCCGGATTTCTCCGGCGAGGGAGTGGACGCGGCTGTCGAAGAACGGTCCGACCGTTTCATCCTGTTCGAGATGGCGGCGGAGCACCCGGCGTCCGATCCTGAGCTCGATTTCGCGTCCGCTCCAGGATTCGTCCCGGAGCAGCGGAACGGTCGAAGCAATCCGGAGTTCGTAGGTCCCTCGCGGCAGAATCACGGTCCAGCGGATGGAATCCGCCGGATTTTCCCAGCCGGTCAGGCGGCCGCTGGGATCGAAGGCCGAATGCGGCGGAGGATTCTTTGCCGCGGGATCGTCCTTTCCGTGGGCGAGACGTCCCGCGGAGGCTTCCAGAATCAGCGTTCCGTTCTGGGGACGGAGTCCCGGTTCGGTCGAAGGAATCCTGTCAAAGTTCAGTCGGACGAACGGGAGCAGCGAATCGGGACGTTTCCCGAGACCGAGCCGAAGTTCGCCGCCCTTCTGTTTGAAGGCGCAGTCGGCGGATTTGACCGTGCCGCGGATTCCGGAAAGAGTGAGTTCGTCCTTCCACTCCTTCACGAAGAGGTTCAGAGTCCTTCCGGAACGCGTGGCCCAGCCGAAATCAAGCGGCATGCTGAAGATGGAGGGGCGCGTCCGGCAGATGGCCGGTTCCGCCGTGTGCATCCATTTGGAAAATCCATGGAAGAAGTTCCGCGTGCCTT
>CAZHPP010000363.1:0-4653 GCA_964534535.1 uncultured Victivallales bacterium
GGTCGAGGATGTCATTGATGAGGGCGAGCAGCGTTTTTCCTGCGAGATTGATGCCCTGGATATAATCGGCTTCCTCCTTCGGCGTGACGGCATGTCCGGCCAGGAGGTCGGAATAGCCGATCACGGCGTTGAGGGGAGTCCGGAGCTCGTGGCTGATCGTGGCGAGGAAGGTATCCTTGGAACGTTCCGCCGCATGCGCCTTTTCGAGGGCTTCGGAAAGTTTTTCCACGTAAGTCTTGCGGAGCACGAGCACCTCGATGATGCGGCCGAAGGTCTTTAGAATGGCGAGTTCGCTTTCCGGCAGGACCACATGTTCCTGCTCGAAGGAGATCCCGAGGTTGCCCCAGAGCTCGCCGCGGATGATGATCGGCATGGCATAAAGCGTTTTGACTTCGGCCTCCTGCATGGACTGCGCCCAGGCGGAATCCCCGCGTTTCCTCTGTTCGAGTTCAGGATTGCTGATGAAGAGCGGTTCATGCACATGGAGCCGCTGGAACCAGGATTCGTCGCCGTGAATCTTGTGCTCTCCGAGCTTGGAGAGAATGGGCGTGCGTCCCGGTCCGCAGTGTTCGGCCATGGCGTAAAGGATGCCTTTTTCGAAATCGTAGCGGAAGAGGTAGCTGCGGTCGGCGTGGAAGTAGCTGCAGAACCGGGAAAGCAGAATGCCGATCGCGGAATTGAAATTTTCTTCCGGCGCCACAGAGGAAAGGCAGCTGTTCAGAATCTTTTCATTCTGAACTCGGCGGTCGATGTCCTCGATGTCGACGGAAACCCACAGGACGGAATCCTTCCCGAACACAGAATGCGGCAGGGGGACGAACTCCGCGCGGCGGTGATGGCCGTGGGCGATGTATTCCAGCGAACGGCGCGTGCCGTCCTCAAACACCTTCCTGAGCGGGGAACGGAAGGCCAGGACGGTCTCCTCCGGAAAGTCGTCCAGCTTCCGCGGGGTTCCGATGTTGTCGAAGGCCGGGTCGTTGTCCTTGCAGAGCATGAGGATGCCTTCATGCGCGTCGGCCACGGCGGCCTGGACGGGCAGGCTGGTGAAAACCGTTTTGAGTTTCGCCGCCATGCGGATGGATTTTCTGCGGTAGTAGAGAAGGGCGGCGCAGAAGAAGAGGGTCAGAGCGGAAAGCCCGAAGAGTTTCAGGAGTTCCGGGCCGCTGCGGCCTTCGAGAAGTCCCGGCTGTCCGCGGAGGAGGGCTTCCTGCGGCACTTTCGTGGCCGCAATGCCGTAGAACTGGAGCATCTTCCGGTTGAGGACGAGCTTCTGCTGCATCTTGAAGACGGGGATTCTGGAGGCTTTGGAGCCGCGCAGAATGCTTGTCGTGATCCGGGCGGCGGCGCGTCCGGCGGCCGCTCCGCTTTCGAGGCTTCCGCCGACGGTCCCGAATCCGAGCATGGAGTCGTGCATCACGAAGAGCGGACGGTCCTGGTTCCCGCCCAGGGCGGACATCAGGAACTGGAGCGAGGCAAAGTTCACGGCGTCGCGGTTGTACCAGCCGTAGAACAGGACTGCGGTGTCCGAACCCATCTCCGAGACTTCCTTCAGCATGTCTCCGGTTGAGACGCGTGCATTGTCAAAGTAGATGATCTGGAGATTGTTGCGGCGGGCGCGCATGAATTCAAATGCGCGGTCCCGGACGGTGTTTCCCGCCGCGGTCCAGTTGGTCAGCAGCACGAGTTTTGTCTTTTCGGGAAAGAGCCGGCCGATCAGCTCCATGTCGGCGCCGGGGTCGAGAATCTGGATCACGCCTGTGCTTTCCGGATGTTTCTTCTTGAATCCTTCGTGGCTCGCGGTGCACTGGCAGAACACCACGGGGGTCTTCTGCGGAATTTCGTCCGAACGCTTCGATGCGAGGGAAAGCGCGTCGTCGCCGAAGATCACGATCATGTCAAACGCCCCGGAACTGATGCTGTGAAACAGACTGTCAATGTTCGCCTGGGTAACCTCGGGCGAATTCAGCTCGAAGCGCGTGATTGAATACGATTCGCCCGACTGGCTCATCTCCTCCAGATATGCTCCGGAAGACATGGCGTATTGCGCAAACGCGGCGTTGTACTGGGAAAGAAGAAGTATTTTTTTTGCTTCCGCGGCAGAGCAGAATAGTGCCGAAACCAGCAGAAGAAGGATCAGATTCCGTTTCATGGTGCAGTTACTCCCGATGATTCTCTTGATAGTATAGCACATTTTCCCGGAAAAACAATTCGCTTTATTCCCAGAGCTGGAAGAAGGGAATCGGATCGGGCGTGTAGGAATCCCATTCTCCGGGAGTGTAGAACACCTTCATGAGGAAAAGCCCGCGGGCCGGCGCAGTGTCCCGTCCCGCCAGACGCTTCCGCGCCTCCAGAATCCGGCCGACGTCGGAAGGCTTCAGCTTGCCGCGTCCGACTTCCACGACCGTTCCCACCATGCTCCGCACCATCTTGTAGAGGAAGCCGGTCCCGATGAAATGAATGCAGTGAAGCGGGCCTTTGTCATAAATTTCCGCCTTGACGATCTTCCGCACGGGGTCGTCGAGGCTTGCCGAATCCACGGCAAAGCTGGAAAAGTCGTGTTCGCCTTCGAGATATCTGAGCGATTCCGCCATGGCCGCCGTATCATGGCAGTCGTTGAGCCGCCAGCTCCAGCGGGACGTGAACGGGTTCACAGCGCCCGTGTTTACCACATAGACGTACGATTTCCCTTCGGCGGAAAACCGCGCGTTGAACTCCGGCGGCGCGAGTTCAAGGGTGCGGATCCGGATGTCGTCCGGCAGAAGCCGGTTCATGGCCTTGAGGATCTTCCAGTCCGGAATGTACGGCGACTCCGGCGCCCGGAAGGAGACCGCCATCCCGAGCGCGTGCACGCCGGAATCCGTGCGGCTGCTGCCCTGGACCCGGATCGGCGTGTTCCCGAACAGCTTGCAGAGCCGTTCCTCCAGGACCTCCTGGACGGTGATTCCGTTCGGCTGACGCTGCCAGCCGTGGTAGTTCGTCCCGTCGAACGCGAGCGTCATGCGGAAGTTCCGGAGTTCGTTCATTTCACGTTCTCCGGAGCGTAAAGAGTCCACTGCGCGGATGAAAACACTTTTTTCCGGGCGAATCCGGCGGGCAGGCGCTTCCCATAATGTTTCGAGACGAACAGATAACAGTCTTTCGAGTCGGAAACGGATTGTTCCACGGATTCGGAATCGTGATTGACGACGGCATCGCCGAGATAGAAATCCGCCGAATACGGAGTCTTCCGCACGAAATAGACGGGGGCGCAGCCTTTTGCCTTCTGACACGCGGTCTGCGTCATGGTGTCCGTGAAAGATTCTCCGGCAAAAGCGAAGACCAGCGTCCCGGCGGCGGCAATGAGGCCGAACGTCCACACGGCCCGGTTCAGAACCTTTTCCGGATACCCGCAGTCGTGCGCCAGACACGCGAACGCCGCCGCGAACAGCGGAACGGCAGGCAGGACGTATGTGATCAGGACGCGGCTCGTGAGACACCAGAACAGCGTGATCGAAACGCATCCCAGGATGCACAGCCCGGAAAGCGGTTCGGAAAGGAGCTTCTTCGTCCAGACGGCGCGCATCTTCCTTGTCCAGACGGGCAGCGCGAACACGAACGGAAGGGCCGCGAGAAGGAACCAGAGCAGCGAAACTCCGCGGAAGAATTCGCGTCCGGCGCCGTAGCGGTCACCGTATTCCGCGTAAAGGAACCGCTTGAAATTTTCATTGATGAAGAAGTATTCGAGGAAACCGGGATTCCGCATCTGCATCTGGACGTACCACGGCAGGGCGATTGCCAGGAAGACGAGCGTTCCGCCGACCCAGGCGTGCTTTCCGAGCTCGCGCCAGCGGCGGTTGATCAGCACGAAGAGGAAGACGGGCAGTCCGGCCAGCACGAGCGCCACGGGTCCCTTCACGATCATGCCGAGTCCGAGAAACGCGAAGAAGAAGAGGCTTGCAGCTTTTTTCGGACGGCGTTCCTCCGTTCCCGCAAAACATGCATAGGCGAGCACGGCGCCGGAAACGGAAAACGCAAGCATCATGTCTGTCATGCAGAGTCCGGAAAAGACGTAGAAGAACGGGGTTGCGGCGCAGACGGCGCACGCGAGCACGGCATCGGCACGGTCCCGGAGCCGTTTCACGGCGAACCAGAGGCAGAGCAGGATTCCCGCGGCGGCCAGGAGCGAGGGGAAACGCACGGAAAAATTGTTCACTCCGAAGATTTTTGCGGCGGCGGCTCCGGTTTGGAAACTGAACGGGGGCTTGCCTTCGAATTTCTGGTATTCGCCCTCGTGGATGAACGCAGGTTCCAGAAAGTTTCCGGAAACGGCCATATTTTTCGTGATTGCGGCATAGCGCGCCTCAGAGGGATCAATGACGGACATGACGGTCATGGAGGCGATCCGGAAAATCAGAAGCGCGGTCAGGAATAAGGCGAAATGTTTCATCTTGCGGCGGAGTTCTTTTTGAGGAATTCGTCGATTGCGGCGCGTTCGATGCGCCAGAGATGTCCGACCTTGGCGGCGCGGAGCTCGCCTTTCTGAAGGATGGAATACATGCGGGTGCGCTTGAACTTGAGCACGGCCTGGGCTTCGTCGAAGGTGAGAATTTCACCTTGCGGCGAGGCGGGCGCGGAATCGAACCCGAAGGAGCGGAACTCCTTGCTGACCGAACC
>CAZHPP010000364.1:0-4650 GCA_964534535.1 uncultured Victivallales bacterium
TGGCCTTGTTCAGGGCCGGGAGCAGCATCCCCGCCAGAATGGCGATGATGGCAATCACGACCAGGAGCTCGATTAATGTAAAAATCCTTCCGGTCCTGCCGGAAGTCCCGCACAATATTGCTTTGGAACCCGATGCCTTTTTCATGGTTCACACTCCCTGTTTCAGTTTATGATCTGTTATCCGGAAGGCTTTCCGCCTTCCGGGGACGGCAATCTTGCCTGACTGAGCCCGTGCAAGTTCGTTCTTCAGCGCTTCCAGAAGCCCCATCCCGTTCTTCATGTCCGGTTCCAGATAACTGCCTTCCGTCCATTCGTTCCATGCATTGATGAACATGATCCGCTGATCCGCAGGACGGTCCTTCAGAAGATCCAGCGTTCCCGCGACAATGGTCCCGAATGTCTTCCCGTCCGGTTCCAGGACCGGCAGCCATGGATATCCCGGTGCGGTATCGTACATTTCCGACTGAATGCACCGCGGACTCGAATCCCAGCCTGCCGTTACGACGGGGTAATATGGGATGGACATGTTTCTGATGGAATATTTTTCCGCTTCCAGGAATTTTTCCGCTGTTTCCAGATAGGGCGCATGAAGGTCCACGCCTTTCCAGTCCCGGAGCAGATAGCAGAGATTGTAGCTGGTGTAGGAGGAAAATCCCAGTTCGGGGGACCATCCCGTCCTGCGTTCGCCCGGAGAGTCCGCGTCGAGGACGTCGTACCACATCCCGTTCACATGCACGCCCGGAAGCCCTGCCGCCTCGGCTTTCTGCCGGAGAAGCGCAATCGCGTCCGCCGCCCCTGAGACACCGCCCATCTGTTCAATGAAGCGGCTGACTGCGTAAATTGAAAAATACGGCAGTCCGTTCATGCGCCAGTATTCGGGGCGCAGCATGTATTTCTCTATGATGAGGTCCCAGACGGGGCTCAGATTTTCAGGGCGGGTCGTCCACGGGAACTCGATCCTGCATGCCTGAGTGTCTCTGCTGACCGGATGTCTGTAATACCAGTCATGATTCGCCCACATCAGCGCGAATTTCATCCGGTTCCGGTTCGGCGCTTTCAGAAAACCTTCGTCCAGGGCGCGTTCGAGGAACGGTCCGTCGTACCAGTACCAGTCGAATACGAACGCATCAAGCCCGTGGTTCGCGGCGGCATCGATCTTCTTCGCCATGACCAGCGGATCGGCCTCGTCCCCATAGCCCCACAGCGGAATCTTCGGCTGGTTGTGGCCGGGAAAGCGCGGACGGGCGCACTTCATCAGTTCCCATTCGGTCCAGCCTTTGCCGTGACGCGCTTCATTGCGTTCATCGCGATGATAGTTCGGAAAATAGTATGCCGCAATTTCCATTTTCAGCTCCATGTTGTCTTTCCGGAGTCTAATATATCGGAGGTTTTCCGAAATTCATGGAACATACTGCAAAAAAACAGCATTATCCTGCAAATCTTTAACCGGGACGATTTGCATGACATAAAATATCGTGATATATTCCACACCATGAAAACTTATCGGATGGCAGACATCTTCGATCCGCCGGATACGCCGGTTTCTCTGCGCGACACGACCCAGGCGGAATCGGCCGAGCCGCACATGCACGATTACGTGGAAATCGTCATGGTGTGGCAGGGCCGCGGCATTCACCGGCTCCATGCGCCGGACGGAAGCGTGCTGGCGAACGCCGTCATCAAGGGGGATATTTTTACCGTTCAGCCGGGCGAAGTGCATTCGTACGCCCAGTGCCGGAACTACCGCATCTACAATCTGTGTGTTTCTCCGAAGTTTCTCGCGGAACGCCGCAAAATGCTTTCCAGCCTCGAATTTTTCGATTCGTTCCTGCGTCTGGACCGCCCGTTCCGGCTGAACCAGCTTCATCTTCCGCCCATCGGGTTCGGCGACGCCGAGACGCGCCTTTCCCGTCTGCGTGCCGTCCTGCATTCCACCCGGCCGAGCCGGTCGGCTGCCGTTGAGGTCGCGCTCATGGATTTCCTGCTGACGGTTTTCGACGGAGGTGTCAAGCTGTGGACCTTTTCCCGGACCGAGATCGATGAGCCGCTGTTCCGTTCCATTGCGGAACTGGAGGCGCGTCCGGAACAGAAATTCGAACTGCCGTCTGCCGCACGCGATGCAGGCATGAGCCTTTCCGGATATGCCCATAAATTCAAGCGGCTGGTCGGAATGTCTCCGCGCGACTATTCGCTCCTGCTGCGTCTTGACAAGGCCCGGCGGATGCTTGAGAATACGCGGCTTTCCTGCGAGGAAATCGCGCAGAGGACCGGAGTCTATGATGCCAATTATCTGGTACGCGCCTTCAAGAAGCGCTTCGGAATCACGCCGCTTCGCTATCGTTCGCGCCTGATCTGTCACGACTGATGCGTGCCGAAAAGAAACGCTCCCGTTCCGTCAGATTCCGGAGCGGGAGCGTTATTTGCAGGATGCGGAATGACGGTCAGATCTTTTCGAGCGGCTTCACGCAGGGGCAGTTCGAATTGTCGCGGACCAGCCGCGGCGCGCACCAGCGCGCGGCGTTCACCAGAACCTTCCGGATGTTCTCGTCATAGAAAATCGGGAACGTCTCGTGTCCGGGCGAAAAATAGAAGATACGCCCGAGTCCGCGCTCGAACGTGCATCCGCTGCGGAAGACTTCACCGCCCTGATACCATGTGATGAAAACCGTCTTGTCCGGCGTGGGAATGTCGAACCGCTCGCCGTACATTTCCGTGTGGGGAAGTTCGAAATGCTCGGGCAGGCCTTCGGCGATCGGATGGCCGGGCTCGACCGTCCAGATGCGTTCCTTTTCGCCGACTTCGCGCCATTTGAGGTTGCAGGTGGTTCCCATGAGGTTCATGAAAATCTTGGACTTGTGTCCGGAGTGGAGCACGACGAGGCCCATGCCGTCCATCACACGCTGGCGGACCCGCGCCACGATTTCGTCCTTGACCTCCTGATGGGCGCAGTGTCCCCACCAGAACAGGACGTCTGTGGAGTCGAGGAGCTTCTGTGAAAGTCCGTGCTCGGGATCCTTGTCGAGCCAGGCATAATAGACTTCGAATCCGCCCGCCTTGATCAGGGCATCGCCGATTGCGGCATGCATGCCCTGCGGGTAGACTTTCCTGACTTCTTCCATTTCTTTTTCGTGTCTGAATTCGTTCCAGACCGTCACGCGGATTTTTCCAGCCATTTTTCAGAACCTTTCTTTTTTGCGTTGCATTTTTCGGCACGGAACTAATATATCCGTCTGAAAAACAGAATCAAGAGTGCGCCGGTATGCAGAATGTGATATTATTCCAGCAGTTTGTGAGGTGATCGGAATGCGTGCGGAGGCCGCTCTGGAAAACATAATATTATCCATCTTTTTGTCAATATTATGCATTTTAATTCATTCATAATGATAATATATTACAATATCAAGCAGAAGGAGACTTTCCATGAATTCCGTTCCCAGAAGCGAATATCCCCGCCCCCAGTTCGTCCGCCGTGACTGGATCAACCTCAACGGCGAATGGACTTTCGAGTTCGATTTCGGCAAAAGCGGACTCGAACGCATGCGCAATGAAAGCAAAGGCTTCGATTCTAAGATCACCGTGCCGTTCTGCCCGGAAAGCCGGCTTTCCGGCGTGGCCCACACCGATTTCATTGAGCAGATGTTCTACCACAGGAAGATCGAAATTCCCGCCGACTGGAAAAACCGTCTTGTGATCCTCCATTTCGGCGCGGTCGACTACGAATGCATCCTCTTCATTGACGGAAAAACCGCCGGACGACATTTCGGCGGAAGTGTCTCCTTTGAGTTCGACATCACAAAGTTCGTGACGCCCGGAAATACGCACGACCTGGTCCTTTTCGTGCGGGACGACGTCCGAGCCGGAATTCAGCCCTCCGGAAAACAGTCCCCCAATTACAGGTCCGTCGGCTGCAGCTATACCCGCGTGACCGGAATCTGGCAGACCGTCTGGATGGAGGCCGCGGCTCCCGCCGGACTCAAGTCCTGCCGCATCACGCCCGATTTCGACAATGCCGCCTTCGCGTTCATGCCGCTCTTCTATTCCGAGGAGCCGGGACGCACCATCGAGGCCGTCGTCAAGGCCGGAGACAGGACGGCCGGAACCTATTCCGGCGCGGCGCTTTCCGGAGTCCCGTTCACGGTGCCGCTTTCCGTTTCCCGGCCCTGGTCGCCCCAGGACCCGTTCCTCTACGACATTTCGTACACGGTCAGGGATGCGTCCGGAAAGATCATTGATTCTGTTTCCTCTTACGCCGGGCTCCGTAAGATCCATCTCCGGGACGGAAAATACTATCTGAACAACCGTCCGATTTTCCTCCGGTTCGTGCTGGACCAGGGGTTCTACGAGGACGGAATCTGGACCGCGCCCTCCGACGACGCGCTCCGGCACGACATTGAACTCGCCATGTCGCTCGGATTCAACGGCGCGCGGCTCCACCAGAAGGTCTTCGAGGAGCGGTTCCACTACTGGGCCGACAGGCTCGGCTATCTCACCTGGGGCGAAAGCGCTTCCTGGGGGCTGACGATGACCGCTCTCCTCTCCGCAGAGAAGGATTCCGCAAAGATGTGGCAGAGCGTCTTCAGCATGAAGCACGAATGGCGCGCAGAGATCGAACGCGACTTCAGTCATCCCTCGATCGTCGGCTGGTCCCCG
>CAZHPP010000365.1:0-4646 GCA_964534535.1 uncultured Victivallales bacterium
GAATATAGCACATCTTTTGCTAATTTCAAGCTCTATTTAGGGATAAGTTCTTAATTCACACAGCGGAGACGCACGAACAAAAAGAAGGCGCATTCTCGCTGTACAAGTCCAAGCCGGCAACGCCAATCGCCGTGATAATCCATACAGGAAAATGCGCCAAGGGTATGACGCATCTTGCGAGTAGTCGGATTATCAGGCCTTGTGAAGATTTGGCGTTTTCGCTTGGGCTCTAATCCTGCTCGAAGATACTATTACTCTTCAAACAAATTTTTTAATGTCAATCAGTCTTTCTGTTGTCACCTCATTATTACGGTTCACAGAAATATAACAGAGCAAAATCTGTTTGTCAAGTCATTTCTTTTCCTTTTCTGGAAAAACACCGGCAACGGCGTTGCCTTTCAATCAGCACATCATTTCCGTTTTATCGGAGGTGATCTGTCTAATAGACGGAGCCGGAAGAGAAATCTTGCAGAGGAAACAGAAAAAATTATTTTTTAAGAGGAAGTTTTTCCATGGAGGCAATCAGCTCGGCACGCCGGAAAGCCAAACGTTCCATTGCCGGAAACAGTACCTTGGCCCGTTCAAGAAATTGCCATTGTTCGTGGGAGGAAATATCCACTGGAGCAAACAGGTGGTATTCAAAATCCCTTGTGTCGTTTGACCAGCGGATGGAATTTTCGTGATACTCCCGCAATATGGCTACTTCCGGTTTCTGAATGTATTTTTTGTGCGCGGCAAGCTCTATTTCCCGGCTTCGCAACCGTTCCAAGACAGGGCGAATGTTTTCGGAAGTGTCTGCCTGTCCGTTCAGAAGCAGTTGATTGCGGATTTTGCGCTGCTCGTCTTCGGTCACGGGGCGGCTGAGAATCTGTTCCAGAAGTTCCGGATACCATGCTTCTTTTGAAATGAGTTCTTGCGGAGCATTCGTTTCCGTGTTGTATTGCACTGCAATTAAATCAGCCTTGCCGGAATCCGGACAGTTTTGCTTCAATGTGAGATAGCGATGCCGCCAAACGTCCAGCGCCTGTTCTTGACGCATATCCGACTCTATTGGTTGTCCGGATGAAACCACGTCGCTTGATTGCTTGATTTCCGGCGCGCTTTGCGGAAGTGCCGTTGTCGCCGATTGCGGTTTTTTATTCGGGATATCGGGTAAAGGAACGGGAACCGATCGCTTCGGCATGTGCGACTGCATTCCCTCCTTTTGTGGCAAACGTTCGGCAACCCATAGTTCCAGTGCAACCATACCGGCAATTCCCGCTGTGATTCCGATTGCCGCAAGCCATTTCCCGGATATTTTGTACTTGATTTTGCGAGGCGGCGCGGAATCTTTTTCCGAAGATTTTGCCTGACTTCCGCTGTCGTTGATCCAGTGGTTATATTGTTGAATCAAATCGCCTTGTCCGGTTAACGTCAAATCACGAGGCCATGCCGGATATTTTTCAATCGGCAGTCCGGTCAAAGCACAATAAAGCACACAGCCGAGCGAATAGAAATCATCGGACGGGCGGTATTCCCGCAATCCGGCAAGAACTTCCGACGGCAGATATTCCGGCGTCCCTGCGAGGGCAGTCGGGTTCTTTCCCATAACAAGCCCGATATCGCCTAAAACCGCATGACCGTTAATCCATAGGACGTTATCCGGTTTTACATCCCGGTGAAGCACACCGAGCCGATGAAGTGTATCAAGATTTTCCCGCAGGTCGACAAGCATACTTCTTGCATCATCCGCCGCAAGCCTTTTTTGCCGCCGCAGCCGGTTGGTCAATGTATCCGGCGTATATGGACCGGTTTCCAGAGGATCGGCCGCGTCCATCGTGTACCAAAGGAAATCATCGTTCTTTGCAACATGATAGATTTGAAGCAGATTCGTATGCGGGCAGATGGTCTGATATTGCTGGATTCCCGCGAGTTCATGTGTCCCGTTGCGTCCCCGAAGAGGAACAATCTTTATCGTGACCCGGCGACCGGTTATGCTGTTCTCCGCCAGCCAGACCGTTCCATACGCTCCGGCTCCGCATTCGGCCAGCAGTTGATAGCCGTCGAGAATATCGCCTGTTTTATACATGAAGTTCCAACGCTCCATCCATGCGGTTCTGTCGGGCGACAATCTCCTTCAGAATCGCCATGCAGCGGGATTTTGCAACATACAGCTGTTCGACTTTCATTTCCAAGACGGAAGCCACATGCGCTGGGGAACGGTTTTGTAGCGCGTACAGTTCAAACGCCTGATAGGTGACCGGATCGACCCGCAGACGCAGTTCGTCTTTCGCTTCCTCCAAAACCGCCTGACGCCACTCATTCAAAAACGCCTCTTCAAAAGGTTCCGTCCACTCCGGAACTTCCCCGTGCAGATTTCGCTGCTTGACATTGGCGCGAATCAAATCAACCGCCTGACTGCGGACGATGGAGGCAAAATAGGTCCGAAATTTGGTTTTTGTTTCTCCGTATACATAGCGCTTGGAGTTTTCAAAAAAACGCTTCATGACCAGTTGCACCAGATCCTCGCAGTCACTGTCGGAAAAATGATACAGCGAGCCGACAAAACGAATAACCGGAGCATAACGGCAATAGAATTCATTCCATGAGACTTCATCTCCATTCTGCACCCGTTCCAGTAAAGTTTTGTGCGTCGAAGGGTAGTTCATTTGACGAAATACCCTCCATTTTTCGGCGCACCGCGGAATTCGATTTTGCCCTGCTCTCGCAGTTGATGCAAATACCGCTCCACCGTGGGACGGCTCTTATTCATCATTTTAAGGAGCATCGGAACCCGCCAGCCGGGATGCTCGCGCAACAAGACCAAGACTTGATTTACTCCATCGTTTTCTCCATCAAACGGCGAGGTTACTCCATCGGTATCCAGCAGCCGCAGAAGTTCCCGGAGCGTTTCGATTTCCCGTCCGAAGATGAACTCCACGAAGTCGCGCGTATTCGTGTGCGCTTTTTCCAAGTCTTCGATATACTCCATGCGCAGGATCGGCGGAATGATCGTCACCGGATAACCGAAACGCATCAATACGAAATTCATCAGCAGACGAGCCACTCGCCCGTTTCCGTCTACAAACGGATGAATGAAAACAAATTTCTGATGGGTCAGCGCGGCCAGTTCAACCGGATGAAGTTTCGTTTCATTCTCCTGATACCACGTGACAAAGCGATCCATCAGAACCGGAATTTGCGCTGGAGACGGGAGCGGATGATGACTGCCGCTGATGAACACCTGAACCTTACGGAACACTCCGGCTTTTTCCGGCTCAATACGCTTATAAAAAAGTTGGTGGAGTTTCAGAATATCGGGCAGCTCAAATGGCTTGTCTGTGGCCATGTTCTGTAAAAAATCGTAGGCTTCCGCATGACCGAGTGCCTCGTTGATGTCGTGAAGCGGACGCCCGTTCACCGTCAGACCGTCCTCCAGAACGACCTTGGTTTCAGACTCCGTCAGTGAGTTCCCTTCCAGTGCGTTACTGGAATAAGTGAGACCGATACGGTAATACTCCCGCAGGGATTTCAACGTTTCGGGCGGAAACGGACGCAATTGGTCAAGGCGTTTTTTCAGCTGATCGCAAGTCAATTCCATATTCATCGTCAAATCCTTGTTTTACACCATCAAAATAATATACGCACGATGGAGAAAAATGCAAGCGTTCCTCAAACATCTTATGAAAATAACTCGGACACGTTCGTCTGAACTCAAAAATCAAAGAATGGAGACTCAATCATGGAAAATCAGATGCCGCCCATCGTGGCAGATCTTTTGAAAAACACGGACAGATACCTCGAAAAGTACGGAAAGCTCATCCTCGGAGTGTACCGTTTCTATGGCGTGGACAGCAAGGAATTTTCAAAGTTTCTGAACACGCTCCAAATCACGCTCCGACGAAAAGCTGTCATACCAAGTTACGGGTGGCTGTACGATTCAAGAAACCAATGCTACAATCTCATCGCATTTGTCTATGGAGGCTACGGACGGCAGGACCTCAACGATCTCATTCCCGTCATTAAACGCCTCTGGAGCAAACACAGCCCATATCCGGTTCAGCAGATCGAATGTATTTCCGTCAATAAAGAAAACTGTCTGAATATAAAAGATTGGCTGCTCCGTCTGTTGCTCTCCCTCTGTGCAACTCCGGGATATAGCGATTCATCCAAGCCTCATATCAGGACCTACGCAACTTCACAAATGCCGTAAAGTGTTGTCAGGAAGCCGCGCACGGGAGCGGTTTTGTTCCAGACATTCGATTAAAGACGTGCAGCATACTTCCCCACACGGCTGTCAAAGGCCGTGTGGGGGGTGACAGATGCATGAGGAACAGGGGATGAACAGAAACGAGGCCGAACGATTATCCCAACCGTTCGGACGAGGTGACGTGAAGAACCGTTATCCGAAATGCTGACCGTTCAATACAATCAGCGTTCTGTATCCTGTCGATTCTGCGATGTGACTTATTTTCCAGGTTTTTTAACTTGTCATTTCAAATATCGGCAGTATATTCGACTCCATCGGGTGGGTTCGATGTGATCCAAAATGTGATCCAAAATGTGATCCAGACGTCCCCACCATATCGGAGAGTCGGAACTGCTGATTGAGAAAGCAAAGAATCCGATTTGAGTTCAGAAAGTCGGAATCAGGACACAGAAAAAGC
>CAZHPP010000366.1:0-4623 GCA_964534535.1 uncultured Victivallales bacterium
ACAGTTGCAGGCATGAGTTTTTCCATGTCGGCCGAATGTTTCATTGGTCAAGTTCGCTCTGATAGAAAATGATGATAATACAGCTGGAAGAAAACGCTGGAAAAGATATCTGAGGAGAATCATGAGTAAATTCGGGATCAGTCTTGCAGAAAAACCACTATTGAATTATCTTGTCGATGGAGGACGAGTTGAGCATCAAGAGTGTATCAAATTGATTTTAAGATTTATCGCTGAAGCAACCACCGACCCGGAGGTGGTAGAAGTATGCAAATCATACGATCTTACAGGCAAAGACCTTTTTTCGCTTTACTTTGAAATACTGCAAAACAGTTATCCTCATTCCGTGCTAAATTCCGGAGGACCTCTCCTACTTCCTACACTCATATTTATGGAACCCTTTCGGCTGGCATCGGCAGCACGGCTGATCAAAATAAATGAAAAAGAAAACAAAACGCACGATGAAGCAATTACAGAAACGGCTAAGAGCATAGCGGAAAACACATGGAACAGCCATTATTCAGCGGGACAAACATTGGAGTTCGGAAAATTAAAGAAATCCAAACAGTCTAGAAAATCATGTGCTGTATGGATAATCGCAGGAATATTAACAATTCTTGTGGCAGTTATATTCCGTGCGTGTGCTGGGTAAAGTTATTATTTTTAGACTCAAACCAAGGAGAAGGATATGGAAAATTCTGATCTCGCAATCAGGCTCGAAAAAATTGAAAAAAGAGAAAAATGGCTATTCCTTTTGATCGGAATTCTGGTTGGCTTTTTATTATTTATGGTGATGGGTTTTGATACCTTTGATCCAGAGGTAAAAAAAGTTTCACTTGAGGCTAAGAAGATCGAACTTGATGTCAATATAAAAGAAATTCCGAATCAAATAATGTTTATGGGGAAATAACTTTAAAAATTATGTGGAAAGTTATCGTCCTGTCCGCCGCAATCATGATCGTCTGCTGTGGCTGTTCCCAGCGTTTCCGGGGGGACGTGTGCAATGCCTTGGATGCAGGCTATCCTCCCGGGCCGGCGCTCCGATATGCCGTTTTCCGCTCATGGGGGTTGATCTCCACGCCGATCCCGCCGCCTCTGCAGCCTGACGACTCTGATTCTGGGATGATCAGCAGAGGCATGAGTGCAGGTCGCTCCGGGAGCATGGTCTCCGCTCCGACTGCGGGGGGACAGCTTCAGGTCACGCCCAATACCTATGGCCTTGGGGTCGGATCAGATCAGTATGGACGCCCGGTACGGTATCAATCGTCCGACGGCACAAGCGATCCCCTCCTGCGCGTCAAGCCTGACACCTATGGCCCCGGCATCGGCCAGGATCAGTACGGCCGGCCGACAACAGCCGTGCCCGCCTACTAATCGCACAGGATGCATTGACTCATCCTGCGGCATCAGCTGCTTGCCCGGTGCAGTGTCTAGCGTGCGAACGCGGTCTGATTGCCAACACCCCGTTTAAGGGCATTTGCGCGGCCTTGGAGCGATTCGGGACTTGTTTCCCTTCGGAGATCCGTCCTGGATGCCCCTGATCCGCCAGCGCTCTGCTTCTTGACAATCTTGCAAAAAAAAAGCTGTCCGTGTCGATGCCGGGATCCATTTCTGATAATTTTTATCAGATATAATGGGATCCTGATCCTGTGATGTTTTTTTGCGGACGGTATTGGCATCGGAGTGTTTTTGGCGATTTGCAGAGGGGGTATGGGGTGCCGCAAAATTTTTGGTGTTATTCCGGAATTTTTGGTGTTATTCTGATTTTTTTGGTGTTATTCCGAAATTTTTGGTGTTATTCCGGAATCAGGATATTTTTACTTTACCTCATCAGAAAACGGCTTTGCCTCAAAATTTTTTTGGTGTTATGTTGTTGTTATTCGCAACGTAGCAAAATAAATTGAGGCGAAGCAACGACAAGTCCAAAAAATTAAAAAAAAGGCAAAAAGGACTTGCTTAAACTTTTGTAAGTCCTTGAAAATGAGGGGTGGTGGTGGGGGATGGATTCGAACCATCGAAGGGAAACCCGGCAGATTTACAGTCTGCTGCATTTGGCCGCTCTGCAACCCCACCTGGAGCGGGTGAAGGGAATCGAACCCTCACGATCAGCTTGGAAGGCTGATGTTCTACCATTGAACTACACCCGCAAGAACAAGTGTCAATATCCTGCAAATATACATCATCGACGAAAATTTTCAAGTCATTTCCTTAAAAAAAGAATCCCGGCATTTGATTTTCCGCAAAATACGGCTAAAATGACCTAAAACGAGGAAGGCTCCCATGAAACAAGGCGATAAAATCAAATGTCCTCACTGCGGCGAACTCACTTTTCTGAAGTCGAAAAACATTCTCGACGGATGGACCGTCAAAGAAAAAATTCTCGTCTGCGCTCTCTGCGGGAAAGAAATCTGCAAAGACCTTCCCGATGACAGGACACATGCAGACGACGCATCCGGAAATCAGGCCCTCCACAGTCTCGAAAACCTCTTCGGAACCGGCCCGGTCGAACATGTCCGGCTCACTGCAGACGAATCCGAACAACGGTTCTGCAAGGACTGCAGTTTCGTCATCCGGCATCCGTTCCGGCTCTGCTGTTCCAAAACAGGAAAAGACGTCGAACCGATGGCGGACTGTCCCGATTTCAAAAAAATACTTCCAAAACCATAAAATTCTGTGATTTTTTTGACTTTGCAGACATTTCATCTATATTAGTTCAGTTTTAAGGAGAGAGAAAATTGCAGAAAAATTTCCGACAATCCGACATTGATTCGATGATCGGACGCATGGAGTTCGCCCGGGCCGCAGAAATTCTGCTCCGCAAGATGCAGAACGGCAGAGCCACCGCCGACGACCGTGTCAACTATGGATTCTGCTCGCTGATGCTGGGACGTTTTCAGGATGCGGCATCCGTCGTTCCCGGCCTGATTCAGGCTTACGGTCCCGAACTCAAGGGAGCCGGGAAGCGCGTCATCAAATTTGCCGCGATCGCGGCCGCGGCAGGAATCTGGATGACCGCACCGGCCTGCCGGCGCAGCGGCGGCGATTCCGACCTTGTCAAGTTCGAACGCGGCAAGATGATTCTGGAACTTTACAATCAGCAGAAGGCAGCCTCGCGGGCGGGCGGAAATTCCCAGAGCTGGCCGATCGAGCTCAAATACGGCATCGTTTCTCCGCCGATATCGCTGAAATACGGCGTCGTCATATATCCGCTTTACAGCATTTCCCAGGCGCTGTATGCAATCGCGGTCAGGCCGGGGGAACCTGCCAAGCCATGACGAATTCCCCATGGAATCTGCGTCTGGCGGTCGTGGAAATCACGAATGCGTGCAACCTGCGGTGTCCGCACTGTGCCTCCGACTCCGGCCGGAGACGTTCCAATGAAATGAGCGATTCCGAATGGGACGGCGTGTTCGGAGCGCTTGCGGAACTGGGATGCGTCCGGGTCACGGTTCTCGGCGGGGAACCGCTCATGCATCCGCACTGGTACGAGCTCAGCGAATCCGTGAAAAAGCACGGCATGGAGCTCCAGATCATCACGAACGGGGTGATGGTCACGGATCCGGTCATCGAAAAATTCCATGCGCTGGAACCTCAGGCAGTCGCAATCAGCATCGACGGCGCAAACCGAGAGGAATGCAGGGCCATGCGCGGAATCGACAGTTTCGACCATTGCATGGAAGCACTTCACAAGATGGCCGCGCGCGGATTCCGCCAGGTTTCCGCAATCACGACGTTTTCCTCCCGGAACGTGAAAGATTTCGATTCGTTCCTGAACCTGTTTCTCGACAGCGGAATTGTCTGGCAGGTCCAGATGGTTCACAAGGGCGGAGAGCGGTTTGACGATTCGCTGCTGCTTTCGCACGACCAGTTCGCCTGTCTCGCCGACAAGGTCGCCGACGCCGTGGAACAGTACCGCGGAAGACTCGATCTGCGTCTGACGGATGATTTCGGATATTTTCCTCTCACGCTGCGCTACAGTTTTTTTGACCGCTGCTGGCGAGGGTGTCAGGCCGGACGCGCCGTGATCGGGATCCGGGCCGACGGTTCGGTCCTGCCGTGTCTTTCCCTCGGACACGATCACATTGTCGGGAACCTGCGGAAACGTCCGCTGCGGGAAATCTGGCAGGACGACAGGGCGTTCGCGCGCTACCGGTTCCGGAAGCTTTCCGGCGCATGCGCCCAATGTCCCGAAGGAGAAAAGTGCCTTGCCGGATGTTCGACCATGTCGCTGAGTTCGACGGGGACTCTTTCGGAAAATCTTTACTGCATCCGGCGTCTGGAACAGGAGCGCATGGTGAAGGATTTCCTGAGCTGAGCAGAAAATTGTATCGGACAGACAGACTGTGCATACGCAAAGATATGGATGCAGTGAGAAAGAATGGAGGGGGCAGAAAAATGGTGCCGACGAAAGGATTTGAACCTTCACCCGCGTAAACGGACTGCGACCTGAACGCAGCGCGTCTGCCAGTTCCGCCACGTCGGCATCAAAGTTCTGTAATATACGCCGGAATCGATGAAAATGCAAGCCCGTTCTCCGTGATTTCATGAAAAATCAGCGGAACCGATCCGGAGGACAAGACTGCCAAAATGGCACTGACTTGGAAAGAGAGTTCAGTTATTATGCCG
>CAZHPP010000367.1:0-4616 GCA_964534535.1 uncultured Victivallales bacterium
GCTCGCCCCTTGAACCCTCGGCAGGACTCAATGAGCCCTGCACCCTGCGCAAAAATCATTTTTTTGCGCTCATTTTTTGTCGACACCGGTCGACCAGCGGGACAATAAAAATCACACGGACAGGCTTAAAAAACAATATTGGGACCAACTGCTGTCCGGTAAAAATTTCATCATGGAAACTCGTTGAAAAGTTCAAGTTGTTCATGCGCATTCCAGCCTGGAGGCTTCGTGATGGCCTTGCGGTCCAGTGCAAGGATTTCAAGCAGGGGAAGATTCTGCATAGTATCGCGGATTCGATTCGTCAATTCCGTGAGGCTGAACTTGAATCCATGTAGAAATTTGATGTATGCGACCAAAAGATAATGGATGAGCACGACAGCGCGCCGGATAAGTTTTTACGGATTTCTCAAAACGATGTCTCGGAATAAAGTTGAAAAATTGTTGAAAGATGCTAATGTAATGCACTGTCGGGACTCTCCTGCTCAAATTAAAGACGTCAGATACCTTGTATGTAGAGCAAGTCCCAATTTTAACAATTATGTTCGGAAACTTTTACCGGACAGTGGTGGGATGTTTATGAAAATTGCAGTTTGCATCAAGCAGGTTCCGGATTCCAGTGAAGTCGAAGTTGATCCCGTCACGGGGACCCTCAAGCGGGACGGCGTGGATTCCAAGCTCAACCCCTACGATCTCTATGCTCTCGAAACAGCCATCCGCATGCGTGAGGCTGTCGGAGGAGAAGTCACGGCCCTCACCATGGGCCCGCCGCAGGCCGCCGAAATCATCCGGGAGGCCTACATGACCGGCGCCGACAGGGGATATGTCATTTCCGACCGCAAGTTTGCCGGGTCCGACGTGCTCGCCACTTCCCGCACCATCAGCCAGGCCGTCCTCGCCCTCGGCGGATTCGATGTGATTTTCTGCGGGAAACAGACCACGGACGGAGACACCGCCCAGGTCGGTTCCGAGCTTGCCGAATTTCTCAAGATTCCCCATGTCGCCAACGTTCTCAGAATCCTGAATTTCGGAAAAGACGGGATCACCCTCGAAAGCGATTTTCCCTGCCACGTCGAGAAACAGTTTGTGCATTATCCATGCCTGATCGCCGTCGAAAAAAGCATCGGTGAACCGAGACTGCCTTCCTACAGACTCAAGCAGGCCACCAAGGACCGCGAAGTCAAATTTCTGTCCATCAGGGATTTCAAGGACATCGACCCCATGCACTACGGCCAGAGCGGCTCCCCCACGCAGGTCATCCGTATTTTTCCGCCCGTCAGCGACAGGAAGAGCGAAGACTGGAACGGTTCCGCCGACGATCTGAGCGCACGCCTTTATTCCTTTCTTGAGGAAAACAAATATCTTCAGAAGATCGGGTGATTCTTATGGGAAACTTAAAAATAGTCGCGGCAAAATTTGACTGGGTTCTTGCGCAGAAACTGATCTCCGGCTGTCCCTTCAAGGCGCTCGAATTAAAGGATGGAAAACTCGAAATCAACGCCGGATGCAAGCTCTGCCGTCTCTGCCTCAAATCCGAATTCAACAACGGCATGATCGTCGAAGAAAAAACCTCCGTCGAATCGGTCGACAAATCCCAATGGCGCGGCATCGCGGTCTATGTGGAAATTGCCGACGGCGCGATTCATCCCGTCTCCCTTGAACTGATCGGCAAGGCCCGCGAACTCGCGGCAAAGATCCGTCAGTCGGTCTATGCCGTCATCATCGGCAGCGGACTTGATTCCTTCGCCGGGACCGTCCTCCGCTACGGTGTCGGCAAGGCGGTGCTTTACGACCAGCCGGAATTTGCCGACTACAAAGTAGAACCCTTCACCGCGGCGATGGAGGATTTCATCCGTCTTGTCAGACCGGCGGCGTTTCTCGTCGGCGGGACGCCGATCGGACGCGCCCTCGCGCCGCGCTGCGCCGCACGCTTCCAGACCGGACTCACGGCCGACTGCACCATGCTCGACATCAAGGAGAACACCGACCTTCAGCAGATACGTCCCGCGTTCGGCGGAAACATCATGGCCCACATCAACACGCCGAACCATCGGCCCCAGTTCGCCACTGTCCGCTACAAGATTTTCGATCTGCCCAAACCGGTGGACAAACCGGACGGCGTCATTGTAAAGCGCACGATTCCAGCGGAAAAGCTGAAATCCGGCATTGAAATTCTTGAAAAACACGAGAAGGTCCGCGAACACGGAATCGAGGACGCCGAAGTCCTCGTCGCGGCCGGCCGCGGCGTCAAGAACGCCTCCGATCTCGCCATGCTTCAGAAACTCGCGGACCTTCTCGGAGGTGAACTCGCGGGCACGCGCTGCATGATCGAATCCGGCGCCCTCGACCACAAGCGCCAGATCGGATTGAGCGGACGCACCGTCAAGCCGAAGCTTCTCATTGCCTGCGGCGTCTCGGGCGCCATCCAGTTCGTCGCCGGCATGAAAAATTCCGGATGCATTGTGGCGATCAACACCGACCCGGAAGCCCCCATTTTCAAGGTTGCCAACATCTGCATCCACGGCGATCTCTATGAAATCGTCCCGAAACTCATTGAAAAAATTGAACGCCGCGCGAGAGGCCGTGCAATATGAATTACACTCAGCTCACAGAAGAACACATCCGCGATATCCTCGCACTCGCCCCGGATTCCGTCCGAGGGCCTGCCGTTCACGACGATTTCTGCCACGACGAACTCGGCGACGTCTTCCGGCGGCCGGAACTGCTCGTTTTCCCCCACAGCACCGCCGAAGTCTCGAAGGTCATGAAATACGCCTTCGACCACAACATTCCCGTGACTCCGCGCGGCCAGGGGACCGGTCTTGTCGGCGGAGCCGTTGCCCTTCACGGCGGAATCCTCCTCGACCTCGCGCGCATGAACAGGATTCTCGAACTGGACGAGGAAAATCTGACGCTCACCGTCGAGCCCGGCGTCCTTCTCATGGAAGTTTCCGCCTTTGTCGAGAAGAAAGGCCTGTTCTATCCGCCCGATCCGGGGGAAAAGAGCGCCAGCATCGGAGGGAACATTTCGACCAACGCCGGCGGCATGCGCGCCGTCAAATACGGCGTCACCCGCGATTATGTCCGCGGCCTTGAAGTCGTTCTTGCGGACGGACGCGTCCTGGAGCTCGGCGGCAAGATTGTGAAGAACAGTTCCGGCTACAACCTGGCCCAGCTGATCTGCGGCTCCGAAGGCACGCTTGCCGTTGTCACCAAGGCCATTCTGAAACTCCTGCCGCTCCCCAGAAAATCGATCAGCCTGCTCATTCCCTTCCCCGACCTTGCGACGGCTATCGACACGGTTCCCGCCATCATCAAATCCAAGGCCATTCCCACCGCTGTCGAATTCATGGAGCGGACCGTCATCCTGGCCGCCGAGGAATTCCTCGGACGGAAATATCCCGACAAGAGCGCCGACGCCTATCTGCTTCTCACCTTTGACGGCGGCAGCCGCGAGGAAATCGAATCCAATTACGATTCCGTCGCCAGGATCTGCCTTGAACACGGCGCACGCGACGTTCTCATCTCCAACACGGCTGAACGCAACGAATCCATCTGGAAGGCCCGCGGCGCATTTCTCGAAGCCATCAAAAGCTCCACCACCCAGATGGACGAATGCGACGTCGTCGTACCCCGCCGCCAGGTTGCCGTTTTCATCAAATTCACCGCCTCCCTTGAGAAAAAGTACGGCGTCCGGATCCGCAGTTTCGGACACGCCGGCGACGGCAATCTCCATGTCTACGCCCTTCGCGACGATCTCTCCGAAGCCGAATGGAAGACCAGACTTTCCTCCATCTTCAAGGATATGTACGGCAAGGCCGCCGAACTCGGCGGACAGGTTTCCGGCGAACATGGAATCGGCTATGTGAAACAGCCCTATCTGCGGCAATCCCTCGGCAATGACGTTCTTTCGATCATGGCCGGCATCAAAAATGTATTCGATCCCAAAAACATACTCAACCCGGGCAAAGTCTGCTCGAATGAAAGGAATTTGTAAAATGACCGCGTCCTTTCTCTGCCGCGAAGGCCGCAGAAAGCAAGGACGTTCAGTTTCGACGACGGAACCGCCTCCGGCCTCCCGCTCCCCGACATCTTCAACCGCCACGGCATGAAATGCTCGGGGGTGTTCTAATGGTTCCGCAAGATTCTCTGCAAGCTCAAATATGCGAAGATTTCTATCCCCGAACTATTCTCCTTGAGCATCAAAAAATCACACAAGCTCGAAATGTAGTTTGAATGGCTCGAAAACGACCGATTCCAGCATCGAACCGCTGACTGCGCTTCTCCCGAAAAGCAGGACGACTTGACAAGGTGGTAAACGGCCCGTAAAATATCACAGGATCAACGAATGATCCGTTACGATGAAGAAGTACGTTTGTAAATTCCGGCAATGCTCGACGCAGCCAGTTTGAAGTTGTTGGTAATGAACCGGTATATTTTCCCGGTCGATTCATCCAGGAACTCAATCCGCCTCTGTTCTCCGGAATATTTTCTTGCTGATTGATATCCGGTGAACACACGGTTTCATCCCGCAAAACACCGCATTTTCCATTTGCCTCCCGGTGCTGTCCCAGAAGCTCAATCTTTGCATTGTCATTGAGTCGCGTAACAAAATAAGC
>CAZHPP010000368.1:0-4609 GCA_964534535.1 uncultured Victivallales bacterium
GTAAGTTGCGGGGGGCCTCCGATGGCCTTGTCCGGATCCAGACCGCGGACGATGTAATATCGGTTTTTGCCGGACATTCCCTGGCTGTCGCGGTGAAGATGTCCGGCTACATAAACCGATCCGCTTCCCGAGAGCAGTTTTTCAGCAAGCCGGCGTTCGGTGGCGGAAAGCTCATCCGGCGGATAGTGTCCCGCAAGGAAAAGACATTCATACGGCTTATCCTCTGTTCCCGGAAAATCAGGTCCGGTAGGGAACACAGCGGCTGCCGCGCATCCTGATTTCATGAACGTCGGCCCGGCAAATATCCTGCTGAAGCCCGGTGTACCGCATTCGGTGTTGCCGGAGGCGGCAATGAAAGGCACTCCGCATGCAGTGAGTTTTTTATGGAGTCTTTCGGCCGCCTTAATGGCTCCGGAAAGTATCATGTCGCCTGCGCAGACGATAATGTCCGGATGTTCCCGGACGGCCTTTGAAAGCGCCCAGTCAAGCACATGTTCCTTGACAGTCTCAGGGGCGTCAGGAAGATGGAGGTCAGCAAGAACGGCTATTTTCATTTCAGCGCCTCAGAATTCAAATTCATCGCCGTCGTGGGAGAGGGCATGCGGATAATCAAGACATCTGCACATGTCGAGAAGTTTCTTTTCGCCGTCGCCGTGCCATCTATCAGCGACATGGTTGAAAATGATCCTGCGGATCGGATATCCCGCGAGGGAACGCAGGTCGCGTTCCAGGTCGATATGCGTGGATTCACAGATGCAGATATCGCATGGTTCTTCCTTGATGAGGCTGGGAAAGTCGCTGAAATCGTTTTTCAGGTCGCCTGTACAGGTTATGCGGAATCCGTCTTTGAAATCCAGACAGTAGGCGAAGCTTTTACCGTCTGTATTTTCATCCTCCAGGTGCCGTGTCGGGAGGGCGGAAACAGTCAGATTTTCATCCGCATATACCGTGCCTGCCGAAAGGACTTTGAAATCGATCAGTCCAGGACTCCAAGTTCTGTGCTGTGTGCTCACCCATGCCAGAAGCCCGTTGATGGCGGAACGGCTTGGCATGAAGAAATCAGTATGCTGTCCTTCAGCGGGATATTTTGCCAATGATTTGATCAGCCCAGGCAGTCCGCCGACGTGGTCGTCGTGCATATGGGTGATGAATACGGCACGGAGTTTCTGGATGGCTTCGCCCTTGCGCACCATCAGCGCGTTGACAGGGGCTCCGGCGTCGATCAGATATGATTGTTTTCCGAGCTGAATCAGCGTAGACGAATTGAACCGGCAGTATGTCGGGTCGCCGTGGCTGGTTCCGAGCGTGATTATCTTACCGTGCATTTATGTCTGTGTCCTTGAAATGAATTTTCCCGAATTTTGAAGGATAGAAGTGCATTTCCTGACAGGTCGGCGACCAGCAGTCCGGAGGTTCGCCTGGAACAGCACACCTGTATCTGTAGAAATTTGCAAGGACCATTTTGCCGTCCATACGGCTTCCGTCCATTCCGAGAGCACGGAACGGGATTGCTATCTCTAAGATCCAGCGTTTTCCCTGAAGGATTGCCGACGTTCTGCATCCGCTGTTCCATGCCGGATTGATGACGGAGTCCTTTTCCATGCTGTGGGATGCATCCCAGACGGTTCCTTTCGCCGTTGCAAAGAACTGAAAATACATATCCGGCACGGAAGGGTCGGGACAGATGAAAAATTCCACTCCGTCGTCGTTCCAGACTGTTTTATGGTCGTGAATGCCGGCTCTGGCGTGAAGCCTGTCCATATGCGGCTCGAATGCAATCAGCCTGAAATAAAGATTCTCCCTGTCGAATCCGGCATAAAGCCAGGTCTTGACAGAGGCAGCTTCACCTGTCTTCGATGCAAATTCGAACGGTTTTGCAGAGAAGCGGTCCGCTTCCGATTTTGACATGGAAAGCGTCATTTCCGGAATTGCGCCGACGCGCATCATGCTTCTGAGGGACGAAGCGCCCTGAAGAAAACTGTTCCGGATCAGTTCGACTCTTTTCCTGAAAACGGAATTTTCAGGCGTTTTACGGAGCGCAGTGTCAAGGAGAGAGGTCATGCGGTTCAGCACCTTTGCCGGGAACACATCAACCGGGGCGAGTTCGTTGCGGATCGTACCGAGTCCGGCCTTCAGATGCTTTTTGCCTGCTTCGTTCCGGCACTTTTCAGCTGTCAGCCAGAATTCGCGCATTTCAGTTTCGGCCGGACCGTAGAAAAGATGGAAATATTCATCCAGAATCTTTGCAGGGTCTTCGCGGCAATTCCAGTAAAGCTGTCCGGTAAGATAGATATTCAGATGCTGGAATGCCGGGTCGCTCATCCTGCTCTTCGACATGCCGCATTCCACAAATTCTCCGCAGGCTCCGATCGAATTCAGATACCGCAGATCTTCCGCGATCAGGCCGCTGAACAGAACAGGCAGATTGCGCCATGGAATGTCCGTATCAAGATAGTAGTCCCAGAAATACATGTGGTTTCCTGCCTTTGTCCGCCATGCTTCGATACGTTTACGCACGTCGGTTCTGTACTCTGCGTTGAGAAAACTGCCGCGCCGCTTGCAGAGCAGAACGACCACATTCGGTTCCAGTTTCATGCCGTTGTCGGGAGGATCGCTGTATTTCCGGTACGCAGCGCACCCTATGAATTTGTCCGGATGCTTTCTGGCGACTTTTGCCGCGACCTTGTTTACAAATCCGAAAATATGGTTGGAGAAAATGCCGGTATCCGGATTCGCCCTGCGGTTGATCTGCGGCAGGCATGATGGACATTCGCACACGCGGTTGAGCGCGTCTCCAGGAACTATTGGATAAATATACTGTTCAGGATGCCGGTCAAAATAATCGCAGATTGTCTTGACCCATAAATCTATCACGTCCGGATTGTTCAGACAGAGATGCGGATGCCCGACGCAGCATTTGCCGCCGTTCAGGTCGCGTTCGCCGTCCACAAGTGCGAAATATTCGGGATTCGTCTTCGCATAGTGTTTGAAAAACTGGAAGCTGTGGTTTATCTGAACCGGAAACGCCCCGCCGAAACGCATCCTCTTGAACCAGAGGACACTTTCCTCATCATTGGCAAAACGGCAGAAAAGCGGGAAACGGTATTCAAAGTCCGGATTGACTGTCAAATCCAGATCCGGAACAATGATTTTCCCTTTTTTGGGAATTACGGTTCCTGTCGGTCCGGGCATGTACCAGCGGATTCCGCAGTATTTCTGGAGGAAATAATAGACTCCGTACAGCGAACCGGATTCCCCGAACGCGCCGATGTTCATTTTTTTGTTGAAGACCGTTCCTGCATCCCATGGATCGCGGAACCCTGTCAGTGCCGGACCTCCGTAGTCCTTTCTGCCTTCGATTGCAAGGAATCCATGCCTGGATGTAATTCTGAATCCGTCGCTCTTCATGGATGCCGCAGAAAGTCCGAGTTTTGCAAGCGCCGGACTCTTCCCTATAAGCACTCGTACCGAGCCGGGTGTCCCAACGCCGTCTGAGCATATTTTCAACTCCGTTCCGCAGGACTCGCGGACGAACTCCGAAAATTCTTTTGCGGCCAGCTTCACGGTGTCAGGAGCATCGGTGGCAATTACGATTTCCGTGTACGGCGCACCATCTGCCTGACAGAAAGTTTCCGACGGAGATGCGGCCGCACAGAGACACAGGGACGCGAATAATGATACGATAATGTTTTCTGCAGCCGGAATGTGCAAGTTCATTTTCCGCCCTCCAGTTTTGTCTTTCCGTGTCCTGATTTTTTCCAGGAAACGCCGCCGAAAAGTATTTTTTCAATGCACCGGCCATATGCGTCCGCTATTTTTCTTCCGTATGCCGGGGAAGCGTCAACGGCCTTCCTGACGAACCATGACCTGCCTGAAAAGCGCTTCATGTTCACCAGTTCCGGAGCAAGGTCCATCATCAGCGACGTTTCCTGTTTTCCGGCATGGTCGGTCGGATATTTTCCCGCTATGCGCGGAGTGTCTATCGGATGTATTTGAATATAGTCGAACGGATTGTTGCCGTCGTAATAGTTCTGCATGTCGTCCCGGCCCCACCAGCCGCGCCCGTGTTTTTTTTCAAGAAATGAGAACAGACAGCGGCGTGCCGCAAACCGGAACGCCAGGTCCGTCGGCATTCCCTGCTGGAAATTTTCACTCTGGTGAAAGATGAAGCCGTGAATGTTGCGGAATCCGACTTCCAGCAGACTTTGGAACAGTTCCTCAGCAAAATGGCTGACTGCGCGTGAATCGATGTCGAGACTGCCGTTGCCCTCGGGGGCAGCCACGGCATAGCTGGCGCATCCGTAGTAGAACGCCGGCAGCAGCACCATTCCCGGATGTTTTTTCTCCAGCCGCCTTAGAATCAGATCGACCACGAGCGTGTCGACGCCGAGCGGCAGATGTTCAGAATGATACTCGAGCACGCCGAGCGGAATGACTACTGGCGAATTTTCCTTAATCGCTTTCCGCAGCTGGAATGGCAGCATTTCCTGATAAAGCATTTTGCAGAAACCTCCTGAGCCTCAGCTTTTTAGATGAAGCATTTTCCTGTACACACCGACTTCTCCGTCAAGCATTGTATGCATCTGGCGGAGTTTCCATTCAAGATGCC
>CAZHPP010000369.1:0-4600 GCA_964534535.1 uncultured Victivallales bacterium
TTGGCGAAGGCCGTCGGAACCGTCCACCGGACGGAAAGGCCGTTCAGGTCGGTTTTGGGCGTGACGGTGACGGAGTTCCACTGGACTCCGTCGTATTCCAGCCAGCTTTCCGAGCTCACGGCGGCTTCGGAAGTTCCGCCCTTTGCGGAAAGTTCCACGCGGTGCGGTTTGGCCGACTTCACCGTAAAGGCCGAGGCCGGAACCGGTTTCCCGCCGATTACGAGTTCAACGGGGGAGGCCAGAAGCTGTTCCCCGAGGCTTGTGATTCCGGTCGGAAGGAACGAATTCTTCCAGTCATAGGTTCTTCCGAAAAGCGTTGTGGAAATCGCCGTGCCGGAAGTCTTGCTGGTCATCGGCCGGAAGGGCGGAATGATCCGGTCGGCCGGAAATTTCATCTTTTCCCATTCGCCGATTCCGGGATATTTCAGCTCCTTGAGTCCGATTTCCGTTCTGCCGGATTTGTTTACGAGGGCGAGTCTGTAGGTCCCCGCGGGCATGGTGCGCGGGAAGCGGAAAATCCGACTTTCGCCGGAAGCAGGCTGGACGAGGACGGTTTTGCCGTCGGGACCCGTGAGCACGAGTTCGCCCTGGAATCCGCCTCCGAATTTTCCCTGGATCATTCCCTGCTTGAGCGTCACGACGATCTTCTCCTGCAGCAGGAGAGGAGTCACGGTGAAGAATTCTTCGTTCAGCTTGAACGGAACGATTTCCCGCATCGCGACCCTGCCGCCTTCGGTGAAGGTGTAAAGCAGACAGTCATAGGTGGGGGAGGTGATCTTCACATCGAGCCTGTCCGCCACGGCTTCTTTCGGGGGAAGGTTCCATGAGCGGCTGAAGATCGACATCGGCGCGAGCGAGCCGTCGAGCTTGGCAAGCGAAAGGTCGTAAGTGACTTTCCCGCCCTTTTCGGACGCCATGGAGAATTCCTGCGTGTATTCGCCGTTGTCCGGATTGTTGTGCTTCACGGTCTGAAACACGGCGCCCGGCCCGAAGACGGCATTCACGAGTCCTTTGCCGTAAGTGCCTCCGGTCAGATTCAGTGAGGAGTGGGTCCCGACTTCGGGGAGTTTCCACGAACGGCAGAAGTTGACCGGAACAGCGCCTTTCGGAGGTTCGCTCAGTCCGACCGACTTCCACGGGATCACGGCTTCGCCCTGCCAGAGGATCGAGTCGTCGATCTTCATGGAGTGCGTGAAGGCATATTTCCACGGGGCGGTCCAGGTGGTGTCGGTGTCCCGGAGTTCCGTGGTGCCGCCGGCATAGTTTCCGGCGAAGCGGTAGAGGTGCCCGCCGACGGAAAGGTAAAACTCCCACGATTCGCTGCCCCAGACTTCGGGCTTGTGGTCGGGAGTGCGGACGTCGCCGGCCTGAATCGGAACGTGTCCCGGGAAGAGCGTATCGAATCCCACGTACAGGTTGTTTTTGTCGTATGTGATCCTGAAGCTGTGCTGCGGGAATCTGCCCGAACGGCGCGGAAAATTGCCGTAGATGAGCCGCGGCATGGAGCCCGCGAACTTCCAGGCTTCGTCGTCCAGTTTGCCGTCCAGCTTCGGCGCGGCGACTCCCGCGGGAATCGGCGGAACCGTCATCACGGGCGGATTCGTTTCTGCAAGCGGCTGGAATCTGACGTTTGAAATCTTCGCGACTTCCTCCGGGGTGAGCGCCGTGTTATAGACTTTCAGAAAGCGGAATTGAGTATCATTGCTCCACGGTTTCAGCGCAACCCAGCCGTCGCGGTAGGGACCCATGTTGAGATTGCGGACTTCGGCCTTCACGTCGAGCGGCTGGACATTTTCGCCGACCACGCGTCCATCCAGATAGACCCGGACGAGTTTGCCGTCCCACGAAACGCCGAGCTGGTAATCCTTTCCGATTTCAAGTTTGTCCTTGAAATTGATCCTGTAGATTTTGTCACGGTCGCCGAATCCGAACTGGAGGGAGCAGTCGGAATAGTAGCTGAATCCGATGCCGAGCCGACTCGCGGTCCGCAGATGCATCAGTACGCGCTGCGTGCCGACCGGCGGCTGCAGCGGCTTCAGCTTGAATCCGAAAAGGATGGTGCCCTGATTCTTCCCGACCAGACTGGTTGCGGGCAGCGAAAGTCCCTGCTTCCCGAGCACCAGATACTTTCCTTCGGCGAATTCTCCCTGAACGGGATACTTCTTCCCGGCGATGACGGCTTCGGAAGGCTTCCCGAAGTCCACGCTCAGCGTTTCAGCGGCCTGGACGCCGAGCGCCGCGCACAGCGCCAGCGCAAACGTCCCGAGACGGCGGCATTTCATGCTTCTTTCTCCTTGATGGATTGTTTATGATGGGAACGGCTATTTTTTAATCTTGTCGAGGATGGCCATTTTCGCGCGCCATTTCCAGTGCTGGAAGGCCTCAAGTTTGAACACGAGTCCGTTCGTCATGAGGTCTTTGCCCGTGCGGAGTTTTCCGTCGATGCGGTAGGAAGCCTTCGGATCGAGCCCGGCAGGGAACACGGTGCGCGTCGGCGCGGCGTCGGACGCAATGTAGGCGAGAATCACGATCGCATTGCCGCCGTTTTCCAGCTCCAGAGCCTGCAGGCGCGGTTCGTCCTCCAGCCAGCGGCCGGACGCGTTCAGCATGAAGCCGCGTCTGCTCCTGAAGAGGTCGACGTACTTCCGGACGAGCGCGCGGTTCTTTTTCGAGAGGCTGGCCACGTCGGCGGAAAATCCGAGCGCGCCGCCCGTGAAGTTCGCGATCAGCAGCGATTCGAGGTCGCACTGTTCGTATTCCTCCCAGGTGGCCTCGACGGGCGTGATGATGCAGCTCTGTCCGAAGAAATACGGCACGGGTGCCTGAAGTTCGCGGAACGTGAGCCACCGCATGATGCGTCCGGGGAGCATTCTGCGCCAGAATCCGTGAATCAGCGGCAGCAGGGAATAGGGGTTTACGCTGTCGCTCGGGAAGAACACGTCGAAGTGCCGCAGCGTTTCGAGGTCGGAACGGAGCGCTCCGCTCGAGCAGTCCTCAATGACCGTTTCCGGATGAAGTGTCTTGAGCTCGTCGATCAGCTGGAAAAAGCGGGTCTGATAGTTGTAAAGTTCGGCGCCGGAATCGTCCGGCCCGAGCGTGGCGTTCATGTCCGTCTTGACGTACTTGAGCCCGTAGGTTTCGATCAGGCGCAGAATCTCCTTCTTCAGGTAGTCATAGGCGTCCTGACGGGTAAGGTCGATGCGGTACCATCCGGTTTCGGGCGCGATGATGAACCATTCCGGATGCTTCTGGAATACAGGAATTTCCCTGACGTAGCGCTCCGGTTCGATCCAGATTCCGAAGTCGAGTCCGGCGGCGCGGACTTCGTCGGCGAAGTCCTTCATGCGGCCCTTGAATGCGGTATCCTGTTTTTCGCGCCAGTCTCCGACCTGCGACCAGCCGGCATCGCCGCCGAACCAGCCGGCGTCGATCACGAACGCCTCGCAGCCGATCTCCTTTGCGGCGGAAAGCTCCTCGCGCAGATGCGGAACGTCGAGTTCGGCGAAGCGGTCGAACCATGTGTTGAAGAAGACCGGAAGTTTCTGTGCGAGCTTCTTCGTTCCCGGCTTCAGAAATTCATGGAGTTCGGGCATGGCGCCCTCAAGATCGTCAAACTGCTGGACGATGATTCCCGGGAGGGTCCAGGACTTTCCCGGCGCCAGACGGAATGCCAGGTCTTCGTCGGAAATTCCAAGGTCGACCGCAATTTTCGGTTCCGTGTTGCTGATGATGAGCGGAAGAATGCGGATTCTCCAGTTGCCGACCGGAAGAATGTGGAAGGCTGCCCCGGCATTCCGTCCGATGCGGCGGACGGCGCAGAACGGGGTGTTGCCTTCCGTGGTTCGCCCCTGCTTGTGGGTCAGCAGGACGCCTTTTTCGTCGAGCGGAGCCCACTTTCCTCGGTTTTCCATGCTCCAGCGGTTTTCCTGGGCGTAGTATTCGTACGGTCCCGGCTCGAACACGGCGCGCACGAACGCCCGGTGAAAGCAGAGCTCCTTTGCGGAAAGATTGGTGAGCGTGACGGTCAGCAGACTGAGACTGCCGGAATCCTTCCGGACTGTCTTCGTCCGCAGAATTTTTTCATGCGTTCCGTCGAGCGGGAGTTCCGCGGGGCGTCCGTCGAACGAAATCAGAAGTTTGAACGATTCGATCCGGTTTTCCGATGTTTTCATTGTTTTCATTCTCCTGGGTGGTTTCAGATACAATAGCCTGCCCCGGCGTCAAGTCAATCCTTTTGCATGTTATTGTGGAACGGAATGGGCTCAGCGGTGCTGGTTGGCCCACCAGTGCGCAGTGTCGCTGAAGTACGGCAGAATGTACGGGCTCGCGGAGCTGGTATAGTCGCTTGCTGCGATCCGGATGTCCGTCTGATAGGCTGCCACATGGCCTTCCGCATACATGATGTTGACGGCGCCGCTGTGCCGGGTATTGACCATGCCCCACGACTCGCTGGTCGTAAAAAACTCCGTAATGAGCGAGAAGCCTCGTTCCCGTTTCAAGCTGTTGCCGACGCGGGATTCCAGCATCACGAAGTAGGAGCTCGGACCGAGAATGCGGGAACTCTTCCCGGTGATCCCTCTGTTCGAATTGTAGAGAACCC
>CAZHPP010000370.1:0-4568 GCA_964534535.1 uncultured Victivallales bacterium
GCGCCTCCGCGCCATCGAGGCGGGCGGCGCGTTCCGCGGAGTCTATCATGTACTCGGCGGAAAGCTGGCTCCCCTCGAAGGGAAGATGGCCGATTCCCTTTCCGCCGCCCGGCTTGTGGAACGGGTCGGCGCGGGCGAAATCAGGGAAATCATCTTTGCGCTCGGCGGCGACGTCGAGGCGCGCGCCACGGAAGTCTATGTGGCCGGACTGCTGGCCGGACGCGGTCTCAGGATCAGCCGTCTGGCGCAGGGCCTGCCCGCCGGCGCCGACCTGAGCTACGCCGACCCCGCAACCGTCGCTGCCGCCCTCAACGGAAGAACCCCGTTCGGAGGCCAGTAACCGTCATGTTTTCCCAGAATACGCTTTTTTCCAGTCTTGCCGGACAGCCCCTCGCCGACCGGATGCGTCCCTCCACGCTCGATGAGATCGTCGGTCAGGAGCATCTGCTCGGGCCCGACGGCCCGCTCCGCAAGATGATCGACTCCGGCCATATTTCCAGCTTCATTCTTTGGGGGCCGCCGGGATGCGGCAAAACCACCGCCGCCCGGATCATGGCCAACGACTCCTCGCTTCACTTTGTGGCGCTTTCGGCCGTGTTTTCCGGAATTTCCGATCTCCGCAAGGCCTTCGACGAGGCCGCAAAGCGACGCGAGGCCGGCGAACGCACGCTGCTCTTCGTGGATGAAATCCACCGGTTCAACCGCGCCCAGCAGGACGGATTTCTGCCCTATGTGGAAAACGGCACCGTGATCCTGGTCGGCGCCACCACGGAAAATCCCTCGTTCGAGCTGAACAGCGCTCTGCTTTCCCGGTGCAATGTCTTCGTGATGAAGCCGCTGGATGCCGCCGCGCTCGAAAAAATTCTGCTCCGCGCGGAAAAAGTCCTGGGAAAAACTCTTCCGCTCACCCCGGATGCGCGGAAGGAGCTCGTCCAGCTTGCCGACGGCGACGGACGCTACTGCATCAACCTGATCGAAAGCGTGATGGACCTTGCCGGAAAGAGCGAACAGCCGCTGGATATCCCGGCCCTCACGAAGCTCGTCCGGCACCGCGCCCCCATCTACGACAAAAGCGGCGACGGCCACTACAATCTGATCAGCGCCGTGCACAAGTCTCTGCGCGGGTCGGACGTTGATGCCGCGCTCTACTGGGCCGCCCGCATGATCGAGGGCGGCGAGGATCCGCTTTACCTGCTGCGGCGGCTCACCCGGTTCGCCATGGAGGACGTGAGCCTGGCCGACCCGGATGCGCTTTCCATGGCCGTGAATGCCTGGGACACCTACGAGCGGCTCGGGTCTCCGGAAGGCGATCTTGCCATTGCGGAACTGGTGATCTATCTCGCGACTGCCCCGAAATCCAATTCCGCCTACACCGCGTGGAGCAGCGCCAGAAAGGCCGCAAAGGAATATTCCTCCCTGACTCCGCCCGCCCATATCCTCAACGCGCCGACGAAGCTCATGTCCCGGCTCGGCTACGGGGAGGGCTATCAGTATGACCATGACACGCCGGAAGCGTTCTCGGGACAGAATTATTTCCCGGACGGAATGCGCCGCATGAAATTTTACAATCCGCCCGACCGCGGATTCGAATCCGAACTCCGGAAACGTCTCGCATGGTGGGAGCGTCTCCGCAATGAAATCAACGCCGGAAAGAAGAAATGACCAGAATGAATGTCGACATTGAACGGGCATGGAAGGCAGGATGGATCGGAGCCGGAGACTGTCAGGCGGACTGGAGATCGCCGGTTCAGCCGCCGCCGTATTTCCGGAAGGAATTCGATTTTTCCGGCGGAACGGCAAAGGCTTTTGTCTGCGGACTGGGATATTTTGAACTGTGGGTCAACGGAAAACGCGCCGGAGACTCCGTGCTGGATCCCGTCGTTTCCCAGTATGAACGCCATGTCCGCTATCTGGAATTTGACCTTTCTCCGCTGCTGGTCAGTGGGCGCAACACCGTCGGAATCGTGCTCGGCGGCGGCTGGTACAACTGCGATACGCCCGACGTCTGGCACTTTGACAAGGCTCCGTGGCGCGACTACCCGAAACTGATTTTCGAGCTCGAATCCGAGGAAAAACTCCTCCTGAAAAGCGATTCTTCCTGGAAATGCACCAAGAACGGCCCGCTCCGTTTCAGCTCGCTCCGCACCGGTGAACAGTATGACGCCCGGCTCGAAATGCCCGGCTGGAACGTTTCCGGCTTCGACGATTCCGGCTGGAAGAACGCGGCCGTCGTTCCCGGCCCGGGAGGAATCCCCGTCCGCCAGATTCAGCCTTCCTGCCGCATCGTGGAAACATTCCCCTGCGTGAAGATGACTCCGGGGGACGGCGTGACGATCTGCGACTTCGGACGCAGTCTCTCCGGAAATGTCCGGCTGAAGGTCCGCGGCCCGCGCGGCTCCTCGGTCCGCGCGGTCTGTTCCGAGCGCGTTTCAAAGGACGGACGCGCGATCGACATGTCCAACATCAACAGCTGCGTTGTCGAGCGCCTGATCCAGACTTACGAATATATTCTTGCCGGGAAGGCCGGCGGCGAGACGTTCGAACCGCAATTTTCCTTCAGCGGGTTCCGCTATGCCGAACTTCTGATTTCCGGCGGCGCCGAACTCGTTTCCGCCGAAGCATGCGTGATCCGCACCGGATTCGACAGAATCGGATCGTTCGAATGCTCGGATCCGCTTTTGAACCGGCTTTACGAATGCACCATGAATTCCTACACAGGCAACTTCGTCGGGATTCCCTCCGACTGCCCCCACCGCGAGAAAAACGGCTGGACCGGCGACGCCATGCTGGCTTCCGACACCGGACTTTTTTCCTTCGACGCGGCCTCGGCCTACGCCGAATGGATGCAGGATTTCGTCGACGTCCAGCGTGCGGACGGACAGCTTCCCGGAATCGTGCCTTCGGGCGGCTGGGGGTTCAACTGGGGCTCCGGCCCCTGCTGGGACAGCGCGTTCATCCTGATCCCGTGGAACGTCTATCTCTACACGGGCGACTTCTCGATCGTCGAGCGCAATTACGGCGCGATGAAGCGCTACGTCGATTATCTCGGCACGCTCGCGGAGCAGAACATCGTGAGCTTCGGGCTCGGCGACTGGTGTCCGCCCGACTGGAAGCGCATGACCTCCACGTCCGTGACCTCGACCGGATATTATTACCTCGATGCCGTGATTCTGGCGAAATGCGCGAAGAAACTCGGGAAAACCGACGATGCCGCCGCGCTGGAAAAGCTGGCATCGGAAATCCGCGATTCCTTCAACCGGAAGTTCTGCAACGGCGACGGCACGTTCGCCAAGGGCGAGCTCACGGCGCTCGGATGCGCTCTCTACACCGGGCTCTGCCCCGATTCCGAACGCGCAAGAACCGCAGCAAAACTCGATGAGCTTGTCCGGGCGAAACAGTACACGGCCGATTTCGGAATCCTCGGCGCCAAGTACGTTCCTCGCGTCCTGGCCGATTCCGGGTATGCCGAATCCGCCTTCCGCATCTTCCGCCAGGAAAAGTTCCCCGGCTGGATTCACTGGATTCAGCAGGGCGCGACCACCCTGTGGGAAAACTGGGACGGCACGGCTTCCCGGTTCCACATCATGTACGGCGACTGCGCCGCGTGGTTCATGCAGTATGCCGCCGGAATCGTTCCGGATGAATCCGCTCCCGGTTTTTCGCGGCTGACCCTGAAGCCGTGCTTCCCAGAAGAACTCGATTCCGTGAAGGCCGAATACCGGACCCCGCACGGAATCGTCCGTTCCGGCTGGAAAAGATCGCACGGAAAGACCGTGTTCGAAGCCGAGTCGCCTGTTCCGGGAATTCTGATTCTGCCCGACGGTTCCCGGCATCCCTTCGAGCCCGGCAAAGTGCGGACCGGAATCTGAGATGAAAAAGATTCTGCAGGCCGTTCTGCTTGCTCTGGCGGCCTTTGTCTGCGGAGCGGCGGAAAAACGGATCGTTTCGCTTGCTCCCGCGCTCACGGAAACCATCTGCTTCCTCGGCGGGGAAAAGTGTCTTGCCGGACGCACCAGCGCCTGCAATTACCCGGAATCCGTCAAAAGTGTTCCGGTCGCCGGGGCCTATTCCGAACCGTTCGCGGAGCAGATCCTGCTGCTGAAGCCGGATTTCATCGTTGCGAACGACCTCACTCCGGCCGCGAAAAAGATCTTTGATTCCCTGAAGCTCAAATGCATGGTGATTCCCTCCGCCACGGTCGAAGACTACCGCGGTTCCCTGATCCGCCTCGGCGCCATTCTCGGCTGCGAAAAGCGGGCCGCGGCCGAGGCTGCAAAGGTCGATGAAACCGTGTGCGCACTCCGGAAGGAGGCCGCGGAAGTCCGCCGGAAGCCGCGTGTGCTCTGGGTGATCTGGCACGATCCCGTCATGGTCGCGGGGAAGGGCTCCTTTCCCGAATCCATGCTGGCGCTGGCCGGAGCGGAAAATATCGCGGGCGGGGTCGGATTCGAGTACTTCAAATGCTCCGAGGAGTGGCTCGTGACGCATCAGCCTGACATCATTGTCTGGACCGTCCACGGCTTTGACGTTCCCGTGAACGGAGTCTGGAAGGAACTTTCCGCCGTGAA
>CAZHPP010000371.1:0-4531 GCA_964534535.1 uncultured Victivallales bacterium
GTTGGGAAAGCAGTCCGTCACGGTGTTCCGGACGGTTCAGGAATTCGCGGCACAACCCTTGATATTCAAACGCATTGTCCATTTCTGCAATTTCGTGCTGATGGGCGGTGAGATTGTCATGAAACGTCCGCACAGGACAGTAATTCAGACAGCCGCTGTTGGCGAGAATAAAGAGCCGTTTCCCGTTTGCACGGCAGAAGTCGTGTATTGTCCGCAGCTGTGCAGGGGCGTAATTGAATTCCCGCTTCATGTAAAAGCTGTCAAACAGGTCGAAAAGATATTCTGCCGCCTTGACGGTTCCTATCTCCATATTGACCGATGCACGGACTTCGAGCCCTGGAAAGTTTGACTTCAAAAAACGGGCAATAACCGGGGATGTCGTCGTCACTGTCTTGAGTCTGTATTCCTGAATCAGCATCTCCGCCGTATCGCCGATCCTCTGATAAAACTTCCGATTCAGACTCCAGCGTCCGTAGCAGTTGCCGTTGAGCAGAAGATCGGTCGAAAAACCTGCAGCGGCATATTCTGCGAGATCGGCCTTCAGCACGGCACTGTCGATGAAGCCGTCCGGTACGCCGCGCCCGGTTGTGAATCCCGGCCACGGAAAATAAATTTCCGACACCGCGTCACGATTCCTGAACACGGCTTCCTTCAATGTTTCACTGGGCTGATATCCAACTGCGAATTTCATTGACGTTTCCTTGTTCTAACGTTAGAGCGGACTGCAAAAAAATTATGTCAGTTCGAAATGATCCGTGATGAGTTTCTCGTATCCGGCCGAACCGCGGGGAATGAACCTGGTCGGAACCGGCGGAGGGGTCGAAACCTCGCAGGAAGATTCGATCCGTTCAATCAGATGCAGACAGCTTTTCCTGATGAGTTCTCTGGCTGAAGATCGGATGACTCCGGAGATTTCGGGAGCATTCAGGAACGGGACCGCGCAGTTGGCATGAAGCAGAAGATGCGGATGCCATCCGGGAAATTCATCATGGAGGAGTTCCAGCAGCATCAGCATGGTTTCCCAACCGCTGCTGAGGATGGAATCGGGACGGCTGCGGCAGACCGCGCGGATTTCATTTCGGCGGATGCCGTGTTCCAAATGAAGTATGCGGCTTTCACAGACATCTTCCCGTCCAGCGCGCCTTGCAGCGGTCTGGAAAGCCCCGCGCCAGCACGACGGCTGGAAGAACAGTCCAATCACACGTCCAGGAAGCACTTTCAGAGCCTCGTCGAGCGAATCGTCTGTTCTGAGCTGGATCGGGTGAAGGCGAAGATCCGGATTGTCGCATCCCTGGACCGGACCGATGAACGGAATAGGGTCCGGAATCTGCCGCCCGAGTTCTAAAATACCGTCCACCCCGCGGGAACCAAGCGATTCCAGAGCGTTTGCCGTATTCTGAGTCCCGCAGAGGGTGATCAGCATCTGATAGCCGCGCCGGCTGAAAATCTGAAGCGCCAGATTTACGGCGTGGGCATTGTAGGCGTTGGTCAGATTCCCGCAGACCATGCCGACCGTATGACTGTGGCCGCTGCGGAGAGAGCGGGCGATGACGGAAGGCTTATAATGAAGCCGTTGAATGGCACAGTCGATCCGTTTCCGCGTTGCCGGAGTCATCCGGGCCTGCGGATTGTGGTTCAGGTACTTGGAAACGAGCGTGAAATTCACCCCCGCCAGTTTTGCCACATCCTTTAATGTCGTCCGCATTGAAAATCCTTTGCTCTATCGTTTGACTGCAATATAGCATGCCATATCGGAATTTGCAAGGACAGCAGCAAAAAAAGGTTCTTCGACGATATTTGGCAGGAATGAACTGAAACTCAGATAAATCAAGATACGAGATGGAAAAAGGCCGACATCGCACCTGTTGTTTCATAACCACAAAAAAACGATAGGGAAACGCAATGCCGGTCAATCTCTGCGATACTCAGCGAATCCGTGGATTTCAACAGCAGAGCGTAAAATATACGGCAAACAGTGTAAGATTTGCATTGAAACGGACGAAGTTTCAATAACACCTCAGCCGGAGAAAAAACATCATGACTTTTTAAAGTGCAGAACTTGGAAAAATACAATCATTGCCTAGTTCTGTCCGGGACACCATTGCCGGATTTCTGACTCAAGATCAGGACGGTCAGGGGCGCCGGAGGCGAACCATGCAAGTTTCACGGCGGCCGGCGGATTTATGGCAGCGCGGAATCCGAGATATTCCAGTTTTTCTCCCGGACACGGATCAGAATAGCGGCAGAAACTCCATAAAACACCGTTTGAAGAACGGACGGTCAGCGTTTCAAAAGCGGATTCGCGGAAACGTCCGTCTGAATAATATTTGTCGCCCGGAGCATCGGGAGAATCGCTGCGGCTGCCGCTGACGGAGGCCCCTGTGATATTCGATCCGAGAATGACCGGAAGACAATACTCACGTCCGGATTTCACAGAACGGAAAACATGATCGCCTAGGTGATAATCTTTTTCGTTCAGCAGAAAACCGTCGAAGAAATATTTGAACGGAACATCCGTTTCAACAGTGTGGCAGACCGTCATAAGCGGAGTTCCGGGGGCAAAACGCGTTTTTCCCATACGGTAAAGCCGCCGCCTTGTCAGAGTGTCAAGAAGCGGATAATCCTCAGAGGAAAAGCCGGAATTCCACAGGAGAAACGATGCGTACACCAGATCGTACAGTACTCCGTTGCGCTGAAGAGTCCGCATGGAAGTTGTTCCCCAGTTCGATATGCAGACCCCGCGCGCGTGCGGTGCGGAAGCACGGCGGCGCCAGTCCTTGAAATCGGACGCGTTGAAATTCGCAAAACAGTAATCGAATCCGCGCGAAGCAAACTTTTCCTCCAGTTTCCGGTCGACGCCCCAGTACCAGTGAAAAATCTCAATGCCGTCCCTGACTTTATCCAAAGCCGGCCATGTCGCCGGAAGAGCCTCCGTCTTTTCCGTTTCCGGAACTGCCGCCCCGCCGATCGGCTCTCCTGTGAGCCAATGGGAGTCGAGAAGTTTCTCGCCCCACATTACCGGCTTGATTCCCCTGAATTTGAGGTAATCCGCGATCCGGTTCACATCGTCGGCGTAAAGTTCCGGAGCCGGAATTCCGGCACACCGCGGACACAGTCCGATCGAATAAAATTCGTCATGACAGATGTTGATCCGGGCTGGATGCAGCAGCGCGATCACCTCATCCAGAAGATCCCTGCAAAGATGCTGATATTCCGGATTTTTAGGACAGCATGTGTCAGGATATGGATCAGACGGCCTTTCAGCAAGTTCACGGTGACGGGTAAGCAGATAATCCCTGTGGGAAAGGAACGGCATTTCCGGAACGATCTCGAAGAATCTGCGCCGGCAGTATTCCGTCAGTTTCAAAAACTCTTTTTGACTGACCACCATGCCGCCGCCGTTTTCGGAATGTATTGAGTTCTTCCGCCACGGGAAAGCATTTTGAATTTTTAGAGTCCGTCCTGGAGAGGAACGCATATCGGCGGCATATTCACGCCAGCCCTCGTTGATTTCAGGATGGGAAAGATATTCAAGTGCGCCCCCGAGTTCGAGCATCAGAAAATTGTATTTGCAGGACGCGGCAAAATCCACGATGCGGTAAAACTCCCGGAATCCCTCCTCCGTCGGCGGCGGAAGATAAAGCTTCAGCCCGCGCTCCGGAAGGACAGGCGTCTCGAAAACTGACAGCTCCTGAGGATTGCCGGAGAATTCGGCGGTCTCATCGACAAGCACGTTTGCTGCATAGAAGAGCCCTCTCTCCAGCCGCGAGACAAGGACGGCTCCTTCGCCGGAAAGCGTAAGAAGGAACGCTTCGCGGGAAGCTGTTTCAACATCCGGAAAATGCTTCCGGACAAGTGTCAGGAACGATTCAGAATCCCGGACAAGTTCTGTGCGGACGTGCATTGCAAGTCCGGCCTTTGCGACTGTTTCCGCAAGAATTCCGGAAGAGTCTCCGTCCACGGTCGGTGAGCCGGAGGCAAAATGAATTCTTTTCCCGGTCGTTCTGCGGAAGCAGGAGGAAATATTTTCAAACATATAATGCTTTTTTTTAGAACGGTTGTGCAGAATTGCCTGCAGAATGATTTTCATTTACTTTACACTATCATGCCGAACTTTGCAAACAGACAAATGAATTACCCCGGGGGTAATTCATTTGCGGCAGCGTTTCATGTTTCCCGATTATAGCCGCAGCGGACAAAGTCCATCGCCTTTGCATAACTTGAGACGGAAGTAATATCATAGCAAAGCAAAAAGTGTCGACTCCAAATGCCGAGGAAGCGCTGTCGATCATCGGCGTTGATTTGACCAAGCAAACGCGAGATATCTTGACTGGTGGACTTTATGATCTTTTGGCCAACTTTCACAGTGGCATAATGCGTTCCCTTGATGGCAGATATAACCGGCAAGAGTGAGAATGTTTTCTCCATCATCTGGGAAAACCCGATTCACAAGAAACAGTCGTTGGAATTTTTTTCAGGGGAGTGTAACGAATTTTCTGTAAAATCATGCTGAACGAATGGCCAGAGTTAT
>CAZHPP010000372.1:0-4525 GCA_964534535.1 uncultured Victivallales bacterium
GCCGGATTCTTTTTCCGGGGTATCCCGCTTTCCGCATACCGGGTTCTGCCGTTCGGAAGGACGGAACCGCATGCGGTCCTGCTGAAATTCACTGACGTGCCGCGGAACCGGCTTACGGCGGCGCTGGGAGCCGTCTCGGCCCTGCCGGGGGTGAAGCGGGCCGTGCTGGTGAATCTCTGGTGCTCCACGATGCTTGTTTCGCAGCGCGGAACGATCGCGTTCCTGATTGCGGCGGAGGTCGGACCGGAGTTCAATCCGGAAACGTTTGCCGCCGGACTTGCCGGAACGGAATTTTCTCCCGCGCTGTATTCCGTCGGGAGCGGGACGCGCTGACGGAGTCCGTCAGAACAGTTCCGCAAGCACCTGCGCGTAGATGCGGTGGCCGTAGTCGTTCGGGTGGTTGACGCCGTTGCCCGTCATGTCGAAGAAGCATTTTCCGCGGCTGACCGATTTCCAGAACGTGTTGACGTCCGCAGCCGCCGCGGAGGGATCGCGTTCCGCAATCCGCTTCAGCAGCTCCGTGAATACCACGTCCTGACCTGCCGCAGTGTGCTTCCAGCGGAAGTTGCCGGGCATGGGGCACACCAGAATGACTTCCATGTTCCGGTTGTATTTCCGGGCTTCGGAAAGAACTTCCTTTACGGCATCGGCGAAGTCGGAACTCTTCATTTCGAAGTCGTTCATGCCGTAGGCGGCCACGAGAAGGTCGGGCGTGAATTCCCCGAACCATGCCGGCATGTTTTTCAGAAAATTCAGAATGCCGGTTCCGCTGATTGCGAAATTCTTCAGCTCAACCTGTTTCCCCGACTTCCGGAGATCGTCCGCGAACTGTTCGGGATACGGCGGAAGGAACGGCGGAAACTTCATCTGCTTCGAGGAGTTGCAGCCGAACGTGATGCTGTCTCCTGCGAACGCGAGCTTCAGCGACTTTGCGGCGCGGGAGCGCGGAAGGCGGCCTTCCGGTGCACGCGGCGCGCGGGGCAGGGGATCGTCCGTCGAATACTCAAAGCAGACCTGATGCTTTTCAAAGAACGCGCTGCCGACTCCGCCGTCGAAGATGATGAGTCCGGAGGGCGTGCATGCGCCGGAGAGCGCATTCGCTCCGGGAGCGGGATAGAACACGGCGGATTCCGGCGAAGGATAGAGTCTGGAATCGGGCACAGCGGCGATCTTCGAGCCTGCCGGCAGGGTCAGCGTTTTCGAACCGGGGGTGAAAAGAAAGTCTTTCCCCTCTTCGAACGGTTCATTTGTGAGCTGGTTGAACGCGCGGAAAATCTTTTCCGGACGGAAGGCCAGATTCCCGGTGCGGGTTTCCCCGAACAGCACGCTTTCGCCGAGGACTCTGCGGGTGGAATAATCGAAAACGGGATCGGAGGGTTTCATGGTTCAGCACGCTCTCTTGCCATCCGTCAGCGGGAGACGGTAATAATAGTCTTCATTTCCTTTTCCGCCGGTGACCTTTTCCAGAAGGAATCCGAGTTTCGGATAGAATCCGGGAGCCTGATAGCAGTGTGTGAAGAGTTTGACTTCCGGAAAGTGTCCTTTCCGTGCGGTTTCGATCACTTTCTGCATGACTTTCGTACCCCAGCCGCCTCCGCGGAGAGAATCGTCCAGCCAGAGGAAATGCATGTAACAATAATTTTCTCTGGGGCTGCAGACGGCTCCGCCGAGGCATTTTCCGGAATCATCCGTGACCTTCACGACTGTATAGTCGAGCGTCTGGTCGGGATGGACGGAAGGATCGACGCTCGTTCCGCTTTTGGCACAGTTGAAGGCATAGAGGTGATCGTGGATGAAATTGACGTCGGCGAGGTCTTTTGAAATTTCGAGCTTCATGTTCATACCTTTAAGAATTGAAATTTTGCGGCGTCGACGACTCCGCGGTCGGTCAGCCGCAGAAACGGAATGACGGGAAGCGGAAGGAACGCGAGCGCCAGGAACGGTTCCGGAAGGAGGCATCCGGTCTCCGCCGCGGCCGCGCGGACGTCCCGCAGAAGGCGTTCAACTTCTGCGGCGGAGCGGTCGGACATGAGTCCGCCCACGGGGAGCGGCAGAACGGTCGTCCGCCCGTCGACCGCCACGGCGAATCCGCCCTGCGAATCGATGAGCGCGTTGACGGCGCACGCCATGTCGGAATCGGAAACGCCGGTCACGCAGAGATTGTGGCTGTCGTGCCCCACGCTGGAGGCGACGGCGCCGCGGCGCATTCCGAAGCCTTTCACGAAACCGAGCCCGATATTGCCGTTGATCCCGTGGCGTTCGAGCACGGCGAGCTTGAGAATGTCGTCCGCCGGACTGGCGGATTTGATTCCGTCCCTGAGCGGCAGTTCGCAGTCGAGATGGTCGGTGATGAGCGTTCCGCGCTTTACGCCGATGACGGGCGTGGAACGGGTTTCCGAATGCACGGTGAAGTCGGATTCCGAAACTTTTGCGCGGCGGACCGAATGCAGGAACGCTTCCGCGGAAGGTTCCGGCGGACGGCGTCCGAAGAGCTCCGGCGTGACAAGGAGTCCGTCCTTGAGCACGGAATGCACCCGGCACGTCTTCAGGTCGGAAAGCAGGACGATGTCGGCGCGCTTTCCGGGAGCGATGAGTCCGCGGTCCGTGAGCCCGGCGGAACGCGCGGGGGAGTACGAAGCCGTGCGGTAGACGGCGAGCGGATCGGCTCCTTTTGCGATTGACCGGGCGATCATGGAATCGATATGTCCGTGTTCGGCGATGTCGAGCGGGTTCCGGTCGTCGGTGCAGAATCCCAGGAACGGCGCGTTCGCGATCGTGATGAGCGGGATCAGCGAATCGAGATTTTCGGCCACGCTGCCTTCGCGGATGATGACGGTCATGCCGCGGCGGATTTTTTCGAGCGCCTCGGGAAGCGAGGAGCATTCGTGGTCGTTCGTGATCCCGGCGGCGATGTAGGCGCAGAGACTGCGTCCCGAAAGCAGCGGCGCATGGCCGTCCGCGCCGTCGAAAAGGTCGAGCTTCTTCATGGCATCCGGGTCGCGGGAAAGGACTCCGGGCACGTTCATGAATTCGGCGAGTCCGGAAACGTGGGGGCGTCTGCGGTAGGGCGCCAGGTCGGCGGCGGCGAGTTTTGCCCCAGCGGTCTCCAGATCCGTGGAGGGAACGCAGCTCGAAAGACGGAGCCGGAGGTCCAGAATCATGTTTTCCGCGCATTCCAGAAAGTAGTCGAAGGCCTTGGTCCCGGCGACGTTTGCAAGCTCGTGGGGGTCGCAGAACACGGTTGTGACGCCGTGCGGCAGAACGCATTTTTCGTATTCGTACGGGGTCAGGAGCGAGGATTCCACATGGACGTGGAACTCCAGAAATCCGGGGACTGCCGTGAGCCCGGAACCGTCGATGACGCGCTTTCCGGAAAGGCCGGAGCCGATGGCGGCGATCCGGCCGCCGCGGATGGAGATGTCCGCAAGCTCGGTTTCGCCTGTGGTAAGGTGGAAAATGCTGACGTTCCGGATGACGGAGTCCGCGGCGAGTCCGCCTTCTGCGGCGGCGATCAGCTGTTCACGTTTTCTGCTCATGGAACATACTCCCGTATGCAGTTATGGCTGAGGCTGTTTTGTTTCCGGCAGGATCACGCCGCCGCTGACGATCAGGCGCATGGCCTCGCCGACGCTCATTTTCAGGATGATGCATTTTTCTTTCGGGATGAACATCAGGAAGCCGCTGGTGGGGTTGGGTGTGGTCGGCATGAAGATGCTGTAGACTTCCTTCCCGATCTCTTTCGTGATTTCGCAGGGTGTTTCGTTGCAGCTGGTGATGAATCCCACGGCCCAGCATCCGGGCTGCGGATATTCGAACATCACGGCCGACTTGAAGAGTCCGCCCTGCTGCGTCTTGACGGTTTCGCCGATCTGCTCGCAGGTGGAGTAGACGATGCTGAGAAGCGGAATCCGGAGCAGAAGCCGCTGGGCCGTCTGGATGAGCTTGCGTCCGAACGTGATCCGGGCGAGGATTCCCACCAGGAACACGCCGGCGACCAGCAGGATGATCGTGAGGATCCGCACCGTGATTCCCCAGCCGGGGAAGGTCAGCTGCGGCAGATAGTTCAGAATGAATTCGAGCGCCCAGTCGGTCAGCAGGGAGATTCCCCACCAGGCCAGCCAGAGCGTCACCGTGATCGGAACCACGATGAAGAGTCCGGTCACGAGCCCGTTCCGGAAAAGGGCTGCAAAAGTTTTGGGTTTGTTCGGGTCATTCGTCATGTTTTTCCTCTTCCAGTACGGTCAGTTTGAGTTTGAGTATCTTTCGGTTGTCGGCCTTGGCGACGTAGGCGGAAAAGAGCCCTGGCACGGTGAAGATTTCGCCCTCTTCGGGGATTCTTCCGAGTTCCGCGCAGACGTAGCCGCCGATCGTGTCGGCCGAATCGTCCTTTTCCGGAATTTCGATGTTCAGGATTTCATTGACTTCGGAGATGGGCGTGCGCGCCTCCAGAAGCACGGAACCGTCGGGCAGAAGCTGGGGCTTTTCGGAAACGTCCTCCGCGCCGTCGTATTCGACGCGGACGCGC
>CAZHPP010000373.1:0-4525 GCA_964534535.1 uncultured Victivallales bacterium
CTCAAAAATCGAAAGCCGCCCCAAGGGGCGAGGTATTAACCCAGAAGAATAAACTCAGGCGCGGTGTGTGGAGCGGATCGACTCCGCCACATCCAGGATGATCTGCTTCAGCGGAATTTCCGCCTTCCAGCCCGTCAGGTCGTGCACGGCGGAACAGTCCGGACGCCGGTGGAGCATGTCCTCAAAGCCTTTTTCATAGGCCTTGTCGTAAGGAATGAATTCGATCTTCGACCTGGAATTCAGCGTCTGGATCGTGAATTCGGCGAGTTCGGTCATGGTGATGCTTTCGGAGGAACCGATGTTGAAAATCCTGCCGGAGGCCTCCGGATGCTCCAGCAGGAGCTCCACGGCGCGGAGGACATCGTAAATATGACAGAAGCACCGGGTCTGTTTCCCCGTGCCGAACACGCGGAGCGGCTTGTTTTCAAGGGCGGAAGCGACAAAGCGCGGTACCACCATCCCGTACTGTCCGGTCTGACGAGGACCGACGGTGTTGAAGAAGCGCGTGACGAAGCCGTCGAGCCCTTTGTTGCGGTGATAGGCCATCAGCAGGAATTCGTCGAGGAGCTTGCTGCATGCGTAGGACCAGCGGGAATGCGTGGAGGGACCGATCACGAGATCGTCGTTTTCGGAAAATTCGAACTTGTCGGAGCGGCCGTAGACTTCGCTGGTGGAGGCGAGCACGATTTTCTTATGAAGCTTCGCGGCAAGACCAAGCATCCGCTCGGAGCCGTTCACGTTGGTCATGATCGTCCTGACGGGTTCGCGGACGACCAGGTCCACGCCGACGACGGCGGCAAAGTGGAAGATCACATCCGATTCCGCGGCCATGGCTTCGACCTCGGGGGAATCAATCACGTCGCCTTCCGTGAAATGGAACTTCGGGAAGGAGAGCGCCTTTTCGATATTCTGTCTGGAACCGGTGGAAAAATTGTCGACGGCATAGACGGTGTGGCCTTCCTTCAGCAGACGTTCAGCCAGATGCCCGCCGATGAAGCCGGCGCCGCCGGTGATGAGACAGTTCATGCTTCCTCCGGAATGGGTTTGAAGACTCCGATCTTTCTGAGGCAGGCGGCCAGAACGCCCCAGAGCACGTAAAGGTTCACGAAGAGGAACGCCGCCGTAATCGGGCGGAAGGCGAACGCGGCAAGCAGCAGGAGCAGCGCAATCAGGCGTCTGCGGTTGCGCTTGACGGAAACGACCCATTTTCCGAAATGCGTGTACTGGATGTTGCTGACCATCAGGAATCCGAGGACCATGCCGTAGGCGGGCAGGACGTACCAGTAATGTTCCAGCTTCTGGATGGAATCGTAATAACCGCAGAAGATAATGGTGGTGCAGAGTGCGGCCGCGGCACCGGGGGAAGGCAGCCCGTGGAACTTGTCCGAACTTTTTTTCTCGAGCATGGCATGGACGTTGTAGGTGGCCAGACGGAGCGCCGCGCATCCGAGATAGACGCTGGCCATGAGCCAGACCAGAACCTGATGTCTGAGGTCAAGGAATTTCATGCTGTAGGTCATGACGGTGACGAGCGTCGCGGGGGCGACGCCGAAGGTGACCATGTCGGAAAGGGAGTCCATCTGGACCCCGTGGAGGCTGGCGGCATGCAGCAGACGGGCGGCAAAGCCGTCGAGACAGTCAAAGATCATGGCGCCGAGGATCATGAAGGAGCTGGCGACGAACACGTTTTCCGGGGAGCAGTCGCCGTTGAGGATCCGGTTGGAGTATCCGAGCGCGTTCACGATCGCCGCAAATCCGCAGAGGGAGTTGCAGATGGTCAGGAAGTTGGGAAACCATTTGAGCCAGCGGCTCTGTTCCACAAAAGCCTTCAGACGTTTTTTCAAGGGAGGTGTCCTTTTTTATTCCTGCTGTTTGGAGACGCGCGCCATGACGGTCAGTCCGCCCTGGACACGGTCGCCGACCTGGACTGCGGCTTCGATTCCGCTGGAGGCGGGAAGGAAAAGTTCTGTCCTGGAACCGAATTTGATCATGCCGTAGCGCTGCCCTTTTTCCAGCAGGGCGCCCGGTTCGCAGGTGCAGACGATCCGGCGCGCGATCGCGCCCGAAACCTGACGCACGGCAACGGGGAATTTCCGTCCGACCGCTTCGCCGACTCCGGCCAGCAGCAGGGATTCGTTCTCCTTGCCGGCGCGGATATCCCGTGCGTCGTGGTAGCAGCCGTCCTTGTGGACGCGGACCTTCACGGTCATGCGGCAGGGCGCGCGGTTGATATGAACGTCAAAGACGGAAAGGAAGATTCCGATCCGGAGCATGTCCCTGCCTTCGAAGAGGGCGGAAAGCTCCGGAAATTCGCCGCTGCGGATCAGCTCCACGTCGCGGACCACGCCGTCCGCGGGGGCCACGAGCACATCGGGATCGGGGGGAACGGCCCGCTCCGGGTCGCGGAAGAACAGGATCACGAACATCCAGACCGCATAGGTCACAACTCCGAGAACGAAGAACGTCGTATCATGGCAGTAGATTCCGCCCGAGAAAAACAGCGCCATGACGATCAGGGCGGCCGCCGTGGCGGTGCCCCATTCACGTCTGCCGTATGCCGAAAGTTTCATAGGTGATTCATCCTTTGCATAAAACATCTGTTCCAATAATATACACCATCCCCGCGCGTTTGGCAAATCCTGTTCCGGGCATTTGCCCGATCTCAGTTCCTGCCTGCGGGGGGAAGATGTTCCAGAAGCCCCGGACGGAACACTTCTTCGAGATAGTTTTTCAGCAGCGGCGCGGGAACATATCCGGAAGCAAATTTTTCAAATCTGCGCCTGAGTCCGGGCCACTGTTCCGCGGCGCGCCGGAGATATTCCGCGCTCTGCCAGCGGGAGACTGTGTCCGGCGTGATCTCCGTGAAATAGCGCCGCATGAAAAGGTCCTTCCTGACGCCGATGTCGATTTCAAGGAAAAGCACCGTAAGTTCCGACAGAAGCAGATACCATTCATATTCGGGAAGATCTTTCCGGACTTCCGGACGGTGGAACTCCAGCCATTCGCGGAAGTTCTCCGCCGCCCTGCAGCGGGCAACGAGACGGTAAAGTTCGGTTTCGCCGTCGGCAAGTTCATAATCGCGTTCGACGAGTCCGCGTTCCTCCCAGAAATCATATCTCGCGCGGTCGTAGCGGTTCAGCGGATTCCGCTGCAGGAACTGGAATCCCCGCGCGAACGAACTTGCCCCCGAAATCGCATCGAGCTTGTCCGGAAGTTCCGGTCCGTCGAACCCGAATGTTTTCAGAGCATAGGACCGGCGGAATCTCTTTCCCTGATGCGCCGATGCCCCGTGATACGCAAGCGCAAACAGCGAATCGAAGAAAAAGCATCCGGTGTCGGGCCAGTCGGTAAGAATTGACCCTTCTGCACCGATTTCAGCCATTCTTGAATTCATTTCGCGTATATTTGCGGTCACGAGCGAAACTGAATGGTGAAGCATGCCGTGCTGTTTTTCGGCGCGCGCGCCGGGTCCCCCGATGATCCGTTCCGGAGGCAGGACCTTCAGCAGCTTTTCAAGTTCGAGGGAAAGCGAACCGTGGCTTGCGTCGCCGTAGTTCCAGAAATGGAACAGCACACGCCGGTCCAGTTCCTGAATGACTTCGGGCGTACGGGCGGCCACGTCGTGCCAGATGATCGGCGTCCTGCCTTTCGAAAGCGCATAATCGGTGACGAACCGCATGAAACCGGCGAAAAGCCGGCCCTTGCCGTGTTCCCTTGCAAAGGCGGCGCACTCCGGACAGACTCCGAGCTGTTCGCATTCGTCTCCGCCGAGGTGGATATACGGAGAGTCCGGATGAAGCCGCAGCGTGTCGTCGATCAGTTCGCATGCGAGTTTCCGCGCGGCCGGGCTCAGCGGACACAGCTGCTGCGGGACTTCGATGTTCTCTGCGCAGTCCCGGAACTCGGGATGGATGAGAATGTGGTAGACGTGTCCGAGCACCTGGACGAGGGGGATCACGGTGATGTCCTTCCCTTTTGCGCTCCGTGTGAAGTCCCTGATCTGCTGTTCGGAGAAGGCGCACTTTGCGGAAATGACGGAGCGCCTGCCGGACCAGGGGAACATACATTCGTATTCGACGAGGAGGGTATTGAGCCGGGCGGAACTCATCCTGTCCAGAATGAATTCGAGTCCGCGGGAGTCGGGGCCGCACCACGGGAGGAAGTCCTGCATCTGGTGGTACGAGACCATGAACCCGCGCATCCGAAGCGCGGGTCCCTTTCCTGTTTCAACGTTCATGATGGTTCTTGTTCATTGGGTTTGAAGTTTTTTCAGCAGGGCGGAGGCATCGTCTCCATAATAGAAGAGCCGGCTGGAATGAAGCAGCGCTTCGAACGTGAACGTGTCCGTGTTTTTCCCGACGATTTTCCGGTTCAGGACGTCCAGCACGTCCGTCCTGCGCGGCAGATGCACGGTCTTCACGCCGGGAAAGCGCGCATGAAGCGAAAACAGACTTTCATTCGCCTCGACCGGATCCGACGTTCTGGAATAGATGTGGACTCCGGCCCGTTCGGCAATGGACGTGAG
>CAZHPP010000374.1:0-4482 GCA_964534535.1 uncultured Victivallales bacterium
TGCTGGGCGGGAAACTTCAGACTCCGGTCCTGACGTATATCCCGGCCTCTTTCCGCCAGTCCCCTGAACCGGCAAAATAGCGCCTCCGCATGAAAGATCCACTGATTGTTTCCGACTGCCATACGGCATCGGATGAATTTGTCAGACTTGCCGCGTCCTCGGGAATCCGATGCCGGTATGGCATTCGCCCCGATATCCGCATCGGCTTCTCCGGGAACGTCCGCGCAGACACGGACGACTATGAAATCCGCTCCGTCCGCGAAAACGGCAGGACCGTTCTCCGTCTTGCGGGAGGAAACACCCGCGCCGTTTTCTATGCCGTCTACCGCTACTTTGAACGTTTCTGCGGCTGCCGCTGGTTCCAGGACGGCGATTCCATTCCGAAGCTCGATGCCCTGCCGCTGGAAAACATCCGGTACGCAAAACGGTTCCGTCTGCAGTACCGCGGGATGCGGTACTTCGCCCACCGCTCGCTCCACCGCTTCCAGGCCGAGCAATGGACCTTCGACGACTGGAAGCGCGAAATCGACTTCCTGCTGAAAAAGCAGTTCTCCATGTTCATGCTGAGAATTGGAAATGACGATCTGTTCCAGAAGGCCTTTCCCGATTTCGTTCCCTATCCCCCGCACGACGGGCCCGCACCCGAAGCCGTCGAACGTTCCTACAACGACCGCACGACCTTCCATCCCCTCGAAGAGCGCGGAATCCTGCGGAAGAAAATTCTGGACTATGCTTTCGCGCGCGGACTCATGCATCCGGAGGACATCGGTCCCACCACGCACTGGTACACTCCGACCCCGAAAGCCTTTCTGGAGCACGAACACCCCGGATTCATGCGCCAGAGTTCCAAAAACTATGCACTGGACACTCTGCAGATATGGAACTGCGACGACGATAAAAACATCGAACGCTACCTGAAGCTCACGGAAACGCATCTCGGCATCTACGGCCGCCCCGAACTGTTTCACATCATCGGTCTTGCCGAACGGGCCTTCGGCACCAGGACCGAAAATTTCCGCACGAAGGTCCGCGTCTTCCGGAAATTTGAAAAACGCCTGCATGAAAAATATCCGGATTCTCCGCTGCTGGTCGCCGGCTGGGACTTCATGTTTCGATGGAATGCCCGCGAAGTGCGCCGCTTCCTTGCAGGACTCGACCCGTCGAATCATGTAATTCTGGATTATACCTGCGACAGCGATTTCCGGAAAAACGATTTCAGAGCATGGGGGCTTCCGGGACATTTCCCATGGATTTTCGGAATCTTTCAGGGCCTTGAGCCGCAGAATGCCCTGTTTTTCGACTTCGGCCGAGTGGAAAGATCACAGAAGGAAATCCGCCGCGATCCCTTCTGCCGCGGCATGGTCCTCTGGAGCGAAACCAGCCACTCCAATCCGCTGCTGACGGAATTCCTCGCAAGGAAATCGGCGGATGAACCGTTCTCTCTGCGGAAGTTCTGCACGGACCGATACGGAAAGGACGCGTTCCCGATGTTCAGGCTTTGGAAATGCTCGGCCCCTCTGTTTGCAGCAGGCGCATGGACGTTTGATACGGACCGGCCTCTGCACGGCCTCTTCGAGAATCATTTCAATCTGCTTTCCACCTTCGCCGGACTGGAAAAATCGAATTCTCCTGAAAAACTCCTCCGTGAATGCGGCCGTCTCCTGAATGTGCTGAAAATTCCGCCTCATTTCTTTGCACAGGCGGCAGCCGTTGCGGGGAACTCGAACCAGGAACGGGTCCGCCGCGACCTGATCGACCTGGCGCGCACGGTCCAGATGTGCGTCATTTCCCGGGAACTCTGCATGTTCTACCGTGCCGTCTGCGGTCTGCGCGCAGGTTCTCCGCAGGCGGAAAAATACGCCCCGGAATGTCTTGTTCGCAAGATTCGCGGCATGGAGCGGATTCTGGCCTGTTCCACAGAATTTTCGCTGAACGACTCTTTTCAGCGCCTGAAGCGGGAAGGCCCCGTCAATTCCCATTCCGAACTGACCATCAAAGGCAATGCGGAAAACGCATACTGCCGTTCTTATGTTTCCGAACTTTACCGCGCCATTTATATCCCGGAGGCAGAGTTCCTTTCGCGCTGGCTGAAGACGATGCAGAATTCCGGCAGACAAAAAATTGAAATTGACAGCTCAATGTTCCATGCTGAGGAAAAACGAATCCGGGATTCATTCTACCAACGCTCCCTTTCCGAATTTGCACCGGAGCCGGCACGACTTCCGCTCATCCTGCAGAAACTGGCGTCAGGCCTTTCGGCAGAATGATCCTTTCGTCTTTTTGAGCCGGGCTTCGACGAACTGGCATTTCGCTGAACCGGACAGAACCGCATTTGAAGTGCCCCGGCGTTCCTTCCGGCAGACATTGGTTCAGCGGCATGACCTCCGTCGCAATATTCATTTTTTGCACTCGTTTTTTTGTCGACACCTGTCGACCAGGGGCAACCCTACGTTTTTCTCGCTGGTCCCCCGAATCCGGGGGAAAACAGGAAACGTTCAGTACAGAGCCAGAGCCCCGAGCAGCTGAAGAAGGAACAGCAGGTCAAAAATTCCGAGTGCAGCGCAAAGATATTTCGGGATCGGCCTCACTGCCGGAGTCACGGGCATCGGCCCGGACTTTTCCGGGGACCACGGCGCAGGAACCCTGAATCCGTCGTCACCGCCAAGTTTCAGCAACCAGCGATACATCTTCACATTGCAGAAGACGGCAAGCAGCATCCAGAACAGCTGCCATACACAAAGGTACCGGAAAGAGTGTTCCCCCAGTCCGCACTGGCTGCTGCGGAGGACGTCAATGTAGATTCCGGCGGCATAGCCGACCGGTCATCCTGAGCTTCCATGCACCACTCCTCCGTTCCCAGTGCGGCCGCACGAAGAATGACGGCCGGGCTTTTCCCGTCGCACTGTTAATGGAATCATGCGGACGGATGTTCGGAACATCTTCCTCATGGTTTCCGTCAGGACATGTGCCGCCCGCAGTTCAGTATCAAGGCTCAGTCTGTCAGTCACGACAACGGTTTCAGGCGATACGACCGAGGCATTCAGCGAGAAAATGCAGGCGAAGATGCAGGAAAATATCGGTTTCACAGTGTTCCCTTCCAAAGAATTTTCATTTGCAATGTGCTTCACGGATCACCGATGAAGCATCCCATACGTCAAACGCTTTTCCCTTTTCATTGCAATAATAAAAATTATTGAGCTCCACATGTCCGTCAAAAAAAAGCTGATTCATCCCGCGAGGGGGATGTGCGGACATCCAGCCGGTGTTGGATGTGCCTTCAGATTCGAAATCCGCCGCCCAGATCGCTGAGGAAGTATCCGCAGGAACCTTTGCCGCTCATGGTCTGATGATAAGACGCTGCGGGGCAGAGCAGCTGCGGGATGATCCATATCGGCGCTGAATCATTGACGCTGGGGAAGCAGTGGGCCCTGAACTTTGCGGAACTTCAGGGCAAACCCGTTATTGTCATAAACATATTCCCGAACAGGGAGGCGGGAACGACATATTCCCCGTTGTCGCCCGCATCTGGATCCGGGAAATTCCCAGCTGTTTCAAATTGCCGGCGCATTCGATTTTCTGCGCCGTTCGTCTCGCCTTGTTCAACGCAGGAAGAAGCATTTCTGCCGGAATCGCGATGACCGCAATGACGACGAGGTGTTCCAGAAGTGTAAAACCGCTCTTTTTCATAATGATCCTGCTCCCTTGTTTCGTGCTGGATTATCTGCCGGTTCCAGCGGCAACGACTTCCGGCATTCGATTCCGAAAATCCCTTCAGGAGCGGCCCAGCGGACCGCATTGGAAATCACATTCAGGACATTTTTATCATAATACGTTGGAAACGTTTCATGCCCAGGGGCAAAATAAAAGATTTTTCCGGCTCCGCGCTGGAATGCAAGTCCGGAACGAAAAACCTCTCCTCCGGCAAACCAGGAAAGAAAAATGATTTTCCCGTCGTCGGGAACGTCAAAACGCTCGCCGTACATCTCCTCGTGCGGCAGCGCAAACGTTTCCGGTATTCCCCTTGTGATTGGATGAGAGGGGTCGACGGTCCAGATCCGCTCCCGTTCACCGGTCTGACGCCAGCGCAGAGAAGCCGATGTTCCCATAAGTCTCCTGAAAATCTTGGAATTATGTCCGGAATGCAAAACAACGAGCCCCATGCCGGAAAGTACACGTTTCGCAATTTTTTCGACCAGAAGATCCGGGACTTCGCCGTGGGCTCGATGTCCCCACCAGAGAAGGACCTGAGTCGATTCGAGCACAGCGTCCGGCAGACCGCATTCGGGCTCATCAAGGGTGGCGCAGCGGATCTGGAAACTGCCGCAGGAGATTCCGGCCCGGAGGGCATTGTGAATGCCCTCCGGATAAATCCGTCTTGCGGGTTCCTCCTTTTCATGTCGGAATTCGTTCCAGATCGTGACCGCGGTCATAATTCGCTCCGATGATCATAAACCTTCTGGACCGCCTCAACGATTTTTTCTG
>CAZHPP010000375.1:0-4480 GCA_964534535.1 uncultured Victivallales bacterium
GGTGCGCAGAAGCTCGTGATGTGGTATTTCTTGAACATCGGGAGGATTTCCTCCGCGTGGAAACGGTCGAAATCGAACACGAAGACGGCGGTTTCGCAGAGCCACTGTCCGTAGAGCTTTCCCCACATGGCCTTGGCCCAGCCGGTATCGGAAATGGAGAAGTGGAGTCCGTCCGGATTGACGGTCTGCCACCAGCCAGCGGTCATGATGTGTCCAAGCGGATAGGTGAAACTGTGGCAGACGGCCTTCGGGAATCCTGTGGTTCCGGAGCTGAAGAACATCAGCATGGGATCGGTGGCCTTCTGGGCGGCGGGACGCTTGAAGTCTGCGGGGAAATCCATGAAATGACGGTCGAAATCCTTCCAGCCGAGGCGGGTTCCGGAAACGCCGATCCTGATCCTGACGGAAGGGCATTCGGCGGCTGCGGCGTCGGCTTCCTCGATCGTGCGGTCGAGCGCGGAACACATGATCGCGCTCACGCCGATCTTGTCGAAGCGGTATTTGAAGTCGTGGCGCAGAAGCTGGTTGTTGGCGAGCGCCGTGATCGCGCCGATGCGGCAGCAGGCCATCTGGATGATCCAGAACTGCCAGTTGCGGCGGAGCACCAGCATCACGCGGTCGCCGCGGCGGATTCCGAGCGAAACGAGATAGTTGGCGGCGGATTTGGAAAGGTCGGAAATCTCGCGGAAGGTGAATTTGCGCTCGGAGAAGTCGTGTCCGACCCAGACCAAGGCGATCTTGTCGGGCGTCTTTTCGGCGATGCGGTCGAGCACATCGTAGGCGAAGTTGAAATTGTCCGGGTAATGGAACATGCCGCCCCGGATATTCCCGTTGACATCCGCTACGACCTCGAGGTAGTCCTCGCAGATGTAGCGCCGGGCGGAAGCGGAGCCATTACCCGGGATTATTCGCCCGGGAATGCCGACCCTGGATTCTTTTGCTTTCTGCATAACTTGTTTTCCCATCCTCAACTTGACCCGGAAGGAAAAACACAGGCGCCACGCATGACTTTATGTGTGGGAAACGAAGAAGACCGCCAGCGTTTTTCCTGAACCGGAAAAAATGTGTGCGGTCTTACCTAACTCGTACAAGTACGAGCACATCAAGGGATACGGCAACAGCGGAGGAACGGACCTGACGGGCCGCTCTGAAATTCTGAATGTTTTCCGCTGAAATTCTCATAAATCCCTGGTTTGATGTTGTTGTAATATACACCATCCCTGCTGGAATTCAAGGAAAATTGAAAAAAAACAGGCTCTCTCCTGCGTGATGACTGATTTTTAATGCATTGCCAATGGGCTGCTCGCCCCTTGAACCCTCGGCAGGACTCAAAGAGCCCTGCACCCTGCGCAAAAAAATCATTTTTTTGCGCTCGTCTTTGTCCTCGCCCGCATCCGTCCCATCGGTCTCATCCGTTCATGTAAAAAGCACAGAACGCCGCATCGGAAATTCCGGTGCGGCGCCCCGTTTTCCGGCAGGTGCCGGAATCAGGCCTTGGCAAGAGCCTGATCGAAATCGGCCTCGATGTCGTCGATGTTTTCGAGTCCGACGGAGAGGCGGATCAGGTCGGGGGAAACCCCTGCGGCCTTCAGTTCCTCTTCGGAAAGCTGGCGGTGCGTCATGCTGGCCGGATGCAGCACGCAGGTGCGGAGATCGGCCACATGCACGCAGATCGCGGCAAGCTTGAGCGCATTCATGAGCTTTTCGCCGGCGGCTTTCCCGCCCTTCACTCCGAAGCACATCACGCCGCTCGCGCCCTTCGGCATGTACTTGCAGGCGAGCTTGTATTCCCTGCTGGAGGGAAGTCCGGGATAATTGACCCATGCAACCTTCGGGTGCTTTTCCAGGAATTTCGCCATGGCGAGCGCGTTGGAGCAGTGGCGCTCCATGCGCACGTGCAGAGTTTCCGCGCCGAGCATGGAAAGAAACGCGTTGAACGGCATCATCGGAGTGCCGAGGTCGCGGATCCACTGGACGCGCATCTTCACCGTGTAGGGCGAAGCCGCAAAGTTCTTCATGTAGATCAGACCGTGATAGCTGGTGTCCGGCTCGGTGAATTCGGGGAACTTTCCGTTCGCCCAGTCGAATCCGCCCTTTTCAATGATCATGCCGCCGACGCTGGTCGCATGGCCGTCAAGATACTTCGTGGTGGAGTGCGTGACAATATCCGCGCCCCATTCGAACGGACGGCAGAGGAACGGGGTCGGAAAGGTGTTGTCCACGATCAGCGGAATGCCGTTCTTGTGGGCGACCTTCGCGAATTTTTCAATATCGAGCACCACGAGCGCGGGGTTGGCGAGCATTTCGGAAAAGAGCGCCTTCGTGTTGGGGCGGATCGCACCCTGAATCTCCTTTTCGGAGGCCTCGGGGCTGATGAACGTGAAGGAAATGCCCATCTTCTTGAGCGTGTTGGAAAAGAGCGACACGGTTCCGCCGTAGAGGCTGGCCACGGCCACGATGTGATCGCCCGAACGCGCAATGTTCAGGATGGAAAGCGCATTGGCGTTCTGGCCGGACGAGGTCGCGACCGCGCCGACGCCGCCTTCGAGCGCAGCGAGCTTGTTTTCAAAGCACGCGACCGTGGGGTTGGCAAGGCGCGTATAGAAGAAGCCTTCGCGCTTGAGGTCGAAAAGATCGGCCACGCTCTGCGCGTCGTCATACTTGTATGTGGTGCTCTGGACGATCGGGAGGATTCTGGGACCGCCGTTTTCGGGCGTGTATCCGGCCTGCACGGCCTGCGTTTCAATTTTCCATTTGCTGCTGTTCATGACAAAAGACTCCTTCAGCGATAGCTGTTGATTGTGTTTTTGAGCTGGAGCGCGGCCTTCCCGGCAGCGGAGGCGAAATCGGCTCCGGAGGAGGAATAAAGGATTCCGCGCGAAGAATTGATCACAAGGCCGAAGCCCTTCGAATCAAGGCCGTTCTCCATGACTTTGGCAACGTCCCCGCCCTGCGCGCCGATTCCCGGCACGAGAAGCGGAGTATCCCCGGCGGCCGCGCGGATTTTCCCGAGTTCCTCCGGGAACGTTGCGCCCGCCACCAGCATGGTGTTGCGGTTGTAGTTCCACGGACCGGAAACCAGTTTCGCCACGCGGAGATAGAGCGGACCGCCTTCGGCGATCTCGACTTCCTGAATCTCCTTTGCGCCAGCGTTCGAGGTGCGGCAGAGCACCACGACTCCCCGGTCGGCGCGGTCGAGGAACGGCTTGACGGCGTCCATGCCCATGTACGGGTTCACGGTCACGGCGTCCGCATGATAGACGTCGAACGCCTCCTTCGCATACATGTTCGAGGTGGCGCCGATGTCGGCGCGCTTGGCGTCGAGGATCACGGGGACCGAGGGATATTTTTCCGCGATGTAATTCATGGTGAGGAGCAGCTGGTCCATGGCGTTCTGGCCGGCGTAATAGGCAATCTGCGGCTTGAAGCAGCAGACGTGCTCCGCAGTGGAATCAATCACCGCGCGGTTGAATTCGAAGATGGGATTCGCGCCGGATTTCACGCAGGCGGGAAGCTTCGCAAGGTCGGGGTCGAGTCCCACGCAGACAAGCGAGCCGGAACTCCGCCAGGCATTGCCGAGTTTTTCAAGAAAAGTCATGGTTGAAAGGATCTCCTGTGGTAAACAGGATAAGATACAGCATGTTTCCCGATTTTTCAAACCGATTCCGCTTGACATCGGAGAAAATCCGGGGTATGGTAACGCTTAATTTTTGGAGACTCTTCATGTTCAACGGGAAGTTTTCGCGGGCGGCGGAATGGCTGGCCGCGGTTCTGATTTTTCTTCTGCCGCTCAAATTCGGCGCGCTCGTGGGGTCGCCCGCCATCACCATGATCTACTGGAAGGATCCGCTTCCCATCGTGATTTCGCCGTGGCCCGCCCCGCTCTTCTGCATGGCGGCGCCCATATTCCTGCTCATCGCCCTTCTGCTGGTCCCTGCAAAAAACGGGAAGGCTCTGATCTTCTCCCTGCTCTGGGGCGCGCTTGCGATCGCCTCCCTGCCGGGACTCACCGTGAGAGGAACGCCGCCCGGAACGGGAATCTACTTTCTGAGCTACCTGTTCGCTGCAGGAGCGTTTCTGCTCGGATTCGCCCTGATTCTGGAACACAATCCGAAGTCGGCGAATCTGTTTCTCGGTGCGTTCGCGGTCTCGTTCGTCTTCTCGCTCGTCAGCGGGTTTGAACAGTATTTTTCCGGGTTCGGCGACACGCTCGAACAGCTCCGCGCCCAGCAGGCGTACGGCACCTCCGAATTCCAGGAATCCCTGGCCCGGCGGCTTCAGGAGGAACGCGTTTCCGCCGGATTTTCCGCCTGCAACGCCTATGCCGGATATCTCGCGCTCGCCCTGCCGATGGCCGCCGCCTGGTTCTGGAAGCTGGGAAGCCGCGTCGACCCGCCCCTGATTTCACGCACGGTCTTTGCGGTCCTGAGCGCCGGAGCCGGGCTTTTCCTGCTTATGGAAACGGGGAGCCGCGGGGCGC
>CAZHPP010000376.1:0-4477 GCA_964534535.1 uncultured Victivallales bacterium
GAAAAATGGTTTTTTAGAGGTAGCCTTATTTAAGGAAAGGAAACTTTTGAATTGAAAACGCTTGCGCCGGTCGTGCTGTTCTGCTACAACCGTCCGGAACATCTCAGAAGAACGGTCGAAGCCCTGCGCGCAAATGAGCTCGCCGGGGAAAGCTCCCTGTTCGTGTTTTCCGACGGGCCGAAAAATCCCGAGGCGGAACCGGGAGTCCGCGCCGTGCGCAAGTATATCCATGGCATTTCCGGGTTCCGTTCGGTTGAAATCCGGGAGTCGGAAACCAACCGCGGACTCGCGGCTTCCGTCATTTCCGGCGTGACGGAAATCGTGAACCGCTTCGGAAAAATCATCGTGCTCGAGGACGACATGGTGACATCGCCGTTCTTCCTCCGCTACATGAACGATTCGCTGGACGCCTATGAGAACGAGGACCGCGTCGTGTGCATTCATGCCCACATGTTTCCCGGGACGGGGCTTCCGCCGTATTTCTTCCTGCGCCACACGGGATGCTGGGGGTGGGGCACCTGGAAGCGCGGCTGGGCGCTGTTCGATCCGGATTCCGGAAAGCTTCTCCGCGAACTCCGCGAAAGACATCTGGAAAAAACATTTGACATGGACGGGCGCTATCCCTACACGGAAATGCTCCGGAGACAGAGCGCCGGCGAGATCGATTCCTGGGCCATCCGCTGGGAAGCCAGCGCGTTTCTCCAGGGGAAACTCGGGCTGTTCCCGGGGACGACCTTCCTTCACAACATCGGCACGGATGCCGGGGTTCACTGCTCCGGCATGACCGCAAACATCAACGGGCCTTTCCCCGAACGGTATGCTTTTGCTGAAATTCCGCCGCGGGAAAACAGAGAGGCCAGAAAAATTTATGGGAAAATGCTGGAAACCATGGTGCATCCGAAAATCTGCAGCAGAACCGCAAAACTGTTCCACGCCCTGAAAAATGCGGCATCCGCTCCGAAATCCGCAGCGAAGGAATTCCTGCGTCTCGCCAAACTTTATTTCCACACTCTGCTGGACGAACATTATGTTCTCGGGCTGAAATATGGAAAGATTCCGCGGTTCGTGCCGCATGACAGCCTGAAACTGGGGAAATATACTCTTTCCGTTCCGGATGTCCCTTCCGTGCTTTATTCCTACCGGGAGCTGTTCCGCGGAAACATCTACCATTTCCCTGCAAAAGGTGGAGCGCCGGTCGTGGTCGACCTCGGCGCAAATGTCGGCCTGAGCGTAATCTATACGAAGAGCGTGTATCCGGACGCCGAAATCTATGCCTATGAAGCCGACCCGAAAATCTACGGCTATCTCTGCGGCAACCTGAAGCGGAACGGAATCACGGACGTCCGGACCTTCAACGCGGCCGTCTGGAATTCGGACGGAGTCATTCACTTCGCTTCCGAGGGCGCGGACGGAGGAGCTGTCGACAAGAACGGAATCGAAGTCAAGTCTACCGACATTCTTTCGATCCTGGGCGCCCATGAAAAAATTGATTTCCTGAAGATGGACGTGGAAGGCGCAGAAAATACTATTCTGCCCCGCATGGACGGGCATCTGTCCAATGTGGACTGCTTTTTCCTGGAGTACCACAGCGCTGCTTCCGAACAGCAGAAGCTCGGCGGGATTCTTGACATTCTGGCCAGGAACGGTTTCCGTTATCGTCTGTTCAACCTGGAGGAGATTCCGGAAGCACCGTTCCTTTCCGGATACCGCAACGGCAGGTTCGACCTCCAGATGAACATTTTTGCCGTCAGAGCCGGAGCATCGTCGGAGCGGCAATGAAAGTCCTTCATCTGGCGACCTATGCGGAAGGCGGAGCCGGAATCGCCTGCAGGAGAATTTCCGACGCCCTGCGGAAAGCAGGCGCGGACTCGTCCGTCAGATTCCGCGACGATTTCGGATGCGATCCGTTCTACAACCGCAATTCCCGGCGGACCCGGTTCATTTATGGAATTTATGACTGGATGGAACAACACCGTTCCGATTCGAACCGGATCTTCAAGTCGTGGGGAATTCTCGGAATCTGCAATGCGGAGATGATCAACTCGTTCGATGCGGACATCATCCATCTGCATTGGATCAACGACCGCTTCCTGCCGCTTTCCGAACTTGCAAAAATCCGGAAGCCGCTCGTGTGGACCCTTCACGATTCGTGGGCGTTCTGCGGAACGGAACATTATCAGAATCTGCGGGAGAACGACCATCGATATGTCGGCGGCTATGCGTCGGCGAATTTTCCTGCGTCTTCTTCCGGAATCGACCTCGACAAATGGATCTGGCGCTGGAAAAAATTCTGCTGGCGGAACCTGAAGGCCGTTTTCGCCGCGCCGAGCCGCTGGGAGGCGGAATGCTTCGAACACAGCGCACTGTTCCGGGGAAAGACCTGCCGCGTGATCCCGAACTGTCTTGATACGGACGTCTTTTCACCGGGCGACGGTGCTCCTGTCCGCAGGAAACTGGGAATTCCTTCTGATTCGCGCGTGATTCTCTTCGGAGCCCAGGCGGCGGCACAGCCGGTCAAGGGAATCGAATTCCTGAAACAGACCCTTCCGCTGCTTGCCGGAAAACACTCCGGACTCCACCTGCTCTGCTACGGCGCAGGAAAGCCGGAAGATTTCAGCGGGTGCGGAATTCCATGCACGTTCCTCGGTCCGGTCAATCCGCCGGAAAAACTGGCGGAACTCTGCCGTGCCGCCGATGTGTTCGTCTGCCCGAGTCTTGCGGACAATCTTCCGAATGTCTGCGTGGAAGCCGTTTCCTGCGGAACGCCCGTTGCCGCTTTCCGGATCGGGGGAGTCCCGGAAACCTTCGAGCACGAACGCAGCGGATTCGCCGCGGAGCCTTACGACGCCGGAAGTCTGGCCGCCGGAATCGAATACTGCCTCGACAACCATGACCGGCTTTCGAAGGGCGCGCGCGACTATGCGCTTTCCCGGTTCACCATGGAATCGGCCGCACGGAATTATCTCAATCTTTATCAGGAACTTCTGGAGCACAAATGAAATTTTCCCTCGTCACCCCCACATTCAACAGCGCGAAAACGCTCAGCAGAACCCTGGATTCGATCCTTGCGCAGACCGCCGACGCCGAGTTCGAATATGTCGTGATCGACGGCGGGTCGAAGGACGGCACGCTCGACATCCTGAAGGAATATGAACCGAAATTCGGCGGGCGGATGCGCTGGATTTCCGAACCCGACCACGGAATCTATGATGCCGTGGCGAAAGGCTTCCGCATGACCTCGGCCCCGCTGATGGCGTGGCTCGGCTCGGACGACCTCTACTTCCCTCACGCGTTCGCACAGGCGTCCGGAATCTTCACCGATTTTCCGCAGGTGCGCTGGCTGGCCGGAGTCAACTGCCTGGTCATGGAGGGTGGAGAACTCCTGACCCTTGACGAGCATATGCAGCGCTTCGGCAAACGCCGCCATTTTCTGACGGGCGACGGCGACCACTGCATTGTGATGCAGGAAGCCACGTTCTGGCGGCGCGAACTCTGGGAGGCCGCAGGCGGCAGATTCGATCCGAACCTCCGCTGGGCCGGCGACTTCGAACTGTGGCTCCGCTTCTCGAACCTTGCAACGCTTTACCGGATTCCGGCACTGCTGGCCGCGTTCCGCTTCTCAGAGGGCCAGGCCTCCAACGTGCACATGGGCGACTATTATTCCGAACTCGCGGAGGCCGCCCGGAAGGAACGTGCAAAACTGCCGTTCTTCCAACGGATCGGCATGGAATTCTACCGCAGACTCTTCCGTTCGCCGCATCTCCACGACCGCATCCTCCGCTGGGAGGGAATGGATCATTATACATTCATCTTCAAACGTGCAAAGCCGCGCTGGAGGCTCCGCAATCAATGAAATTTTCCATTATCACAGTCTGTTTCAACAGTTCCGGAACCATCCGCGCCACGCTCGATTCCGTGCTTCAGCAGGATTTCAACGACTATGAATATCTGGCGGTCGACGGCGGTTCGACCGACGGCACGCTCGATATCCTGAAGGAATATGAACCGAAGTTCGCAGGGAAAATGCGCTGGATTTCCGAACCGGATCACGGGATCTACGATGCCATGAACAAGGGAATCGCCATGGCGAAGGGCGAATTCCTCGGCTTCATGAACAGCGACGACGTCTATCATGAGGGTGTGCTTTCCGCCGTCGCCGCGGCCGCCTCTTCCGACGCGGGGATCCTCTGCGGCATCACCCGCATCCTCGAAGACGACGGCAGGGAGGGCGGAGTCGACCGCACGCCTCCGGAAAAGCTCCCGTATCTCACCATGAACCATCAGGCATGCTTCATCCGCAGAAGCCTGTTCGACCAATATGGACTTTACAATCTGAAATATCCGATTGCGGCCGACTATGATTTCTTCCTGCGGGCATACCTCGGCGGCGTGAAGTTCATGCTGATCGACCGGATCGTCACGGACTATTTTCAGGGGGGCGTCTCCGGGCGGAGTCCGCTGGATGCGCGCAGTGAAG
>CAZHPP010000377.1:0-4464 GCA_964534535.1 uncultured Victivallales bacterium
GCTCGTGATCCTGGGCGCCGTCCCGCTCCGGTACCTGATGAACATGACCGGAATCATGCGGATCCGCGGATGCTGGCTCGACTATCACGGAATTCCCGTGATGCCGACCTTCCACCCCGCCTACCTCCTGCGGAATCCGGACGCCAAGCGCGATGCGTGGAACGATCTCCAGCTCGTCATGGCAAAAATGAAGGAATGAGCGGTTTTTCCCGGATGCGTCCTTGAACGCGGCGGATTCCCGTGCTAAATTACGTCCGACACGATGGGAGGATTTTTCAGCATGTCCGTTACAGTCCGATTCAACATGATGGAAGGCTGCGCCGACCTCAAACCGGCCAAGGCGCATCCCGACGACGCCGCATTCGACCTGAGATCGCGCACCGACACGGTGATCCAGCCGGGAAAGGTCCAGCTCGTCCCGACGGGCCTTTCCCTTGAACTTCCGGCCGGCTTCGAAGCCCAGGTCCGCCCGCGGAGCGGGCTCGCGCTCAAACACATGATCGCCGTGCTCAACAGCCCCGGAACCATTGATTCCGGCTACCGCGGCGAAGTCGCCACGATCCTTTACAACGCGGGAGACACTCCGTTCGAAATCCGCCGCGGCGACCGCGTCTCCCAGATGGTGATCGCGGCGCTCCCGGACGTAAAGCTCGAAGAGGCGGATAAACTTTCCGAGACCGACCGCGGCGCAGGCGGGTTCGGCAGCACTGGCAGGCGCTGAAAACTTTTCAGAAAGGTTCTGTGCTCAAATGATGACTGTTCGTCAGGGGGCTGCTGTCAGGGGGCTTCCCGCCCCCGACACCTCCCGGCAGGACTCAAGGAGCCCTGCACCCTGCGCAAAAATAATAATTTTTTGCGCCCGTTTTTCTCCGGGATCCCCGAATCCTTGAAAAAACAGTCAGCGTCCGGTACAGAAAGTCTTCAGGAAACATCACCAGAGGAATTGCAGAGAATATGAACATTGCAGAAGAACTGAAAACGGCGGGGCAGACAAAACTTCTCGCCCGTCTTGAAAAACTTTCCGGTCCCGCGCGGACCCGTCTCGAAGGCCAGATCGCAGGAATCGACTGGCGGGAAATCGCGGAACTCGTCAGAAAATATGTGCTCGTGAAGCCGGCCGCGGAGATTCCCTCCGGAATCGAACCCGCGCCCTTCTTCCCCATGCCGCCGGATACCCCGGAGCGGAAGGCCCTTTACGCAAAGGCCGAAGCCGAAGGAAAGAAACTCCTTTCGCAGGGCCGGGTCGCAGTGCTCACCGTCGCAGGCGGACAGGGCACGCGTCTCGGATTCAACGGCCCGAAGGGGACTTACCCCATCACGCCCGTGCTCGGCAAGACGCTCTTCCAGTATTTCGCCGAGGGAATCGCGCGCTCTTCCGAAAAATACGGGTCGCAGCTCCACTGGTTCATCATGACGAGCGAACTCAACGACTCCGCCACCCGCGGATTCTTCGCCGCGCATCGGTTCTTCGGGCTGCCGGAGGATTCGGTGCATTTCTTCAGACAGGGGACCATGCCCGCCATCGCCTATGACGGCAGCGTGCTGCTCGCCTCCGAGGATTCGCTCGCGCTTGCGCCCGACGGCCACGGCGGAACGCTGCTCGCGCTCCGCAAGTCCGGCATGCTCGACCTCATGAAGAAACTGGGAGTGAAATACCTTTCCTATTTCCAGGTCGACAATCCGCTCGTTTCCGTGGCGGACCCGCTGTTCCTGGGACTCCATGCGCTCGAACATTCGGAAATGAGCTGCATCATGCTCCCCAAGACCAATCCGAAGGAAAAACTCGGCAACTTCTGCCTTTCCGGCGGCCGCCTGACGATCATCGAATACAGCGACATGCCCGACGAACTGGCCGAGCGGAGACGTCCGGACGGACGCCTTGCGTTCCTGGCCGGAAGCCCTGCAATCCATGTGATCGGCACGGACTTCATTGAGCGTCTCACAAAGACCGGAAAACTCGACCTGCCGTGGCACCGCGCCGACAAGAAGGTCGCCTTCCTCGATGATTCCGGCCGGACCGTCAAGCCGGACACCCCGAACGCCGTCAAACTGGAAGCGTTCATCTTCGACGCTCTCCCGCTTGCGCGGAAGACCATGATCCTGGAAGGGGTCCGCGCCGAATGCTTCGGTCCCACCAAGAACGCGACCGGAGTCGATTCCGCCGAATCCTGCCGCGCCATGCTGGCCGCGCGCGACCGGCGGCGTCTGGGACTCGCCGGAATCCGCGTCCCGGAAAACGCGGTCGTGGAGATTTCGCCCCGGTGCGTCTGCGACGATGCGGACGCCGTGGAATATTTCAAGAAGAATCCGGCCGTGATTCCGGAAAACGCCAAGACGGCTCTGGGCTGAAAGAAATGAGCAGGGAAAAGTTCAAGATCGTAAGTCTTGACTCCGACGACATCCTTCTGGATGCCGCCGGCGCCGCCGATGCGCTCGTCAAGGCCTGCTCCCGCATGAACCGGAGCTGGCGCGTCACCGGAGTCTGCGACTGCGGACACGGGGTCCTGATGTTTCCCGCCGAAGTCTGCGCGGCAGAGGAACGGCCCTCCGGATTCGTCTTTGCGCCCATGCCGTCCTCCGATCCCGACGACGTCGCGGCGGAACTTTCGCTCCGCTATTCGAAAGGACTCCTGCTGATCGGCACGTTCCGGTGCGGCTCGGACCTGTGGGCCCTGTGGGCCAGGCCGTGAACCGGCCGAAGGCCGCTCATCTGCGCCTGGGACTGCGGGGCGAACTCCTTGCGGCCGGAATGCTCCGACTCAGGGGATTCGACATCCTCGGACACGACATTCACTTTGAGAACGCCCAGATCGACCTTGCGGCGCGCGACGGCAGGACCTTTGTGCTCGTGGAAGTGAAGACTTTGCGCGCGGGCCGCCGCGATCTGGAACACCTTTCTCCGGAACAGAACTTTTCTCCCGAACAGCAGAGGCGCTTCCGTTCGGCCGGATTCGAAATGATGCGGAAGTTCGACCATCCGGATTTTCCGCTGCGGTTCGACCTTGTGGAGGTGTTCATGGGGCGGTTCGGTCCCGTCCGGATGATTCATCACGTGAATTTCTTCGAATTCCGCCGGTCCGTCATGCCGGACTGACGGCGTCCCCGGTTCCGGCGCACTGCGGACGGCACAGTTCCGGAGTCAGGAGCCGGAATGCGCACAGGAAGAGAGCAAAGAATGCTGTCCCCATTCCGGGCAGGACCAGGCATGCCCCCAGCACGCCGAGCGCTCCGCCGAACAGGAAATACGGTTCCCTCTGCGGGACCGCGGTCCGCCTCGGAATGAAATATTCCGCCGACATTCCGCAGACGAACAGCGCAAGGACCAGCATCAGTTGCGGCAGGGGACGGGAAAGGTCGAACACCGCGGTCCGCCACACCAGAACCGGAATGCACGCGGCCGTGAACCGCATTGCGGAGAAGGACTGCGGCTTGAGGCGGACTCCCGCCAGCACGCCGGCAAACACGATGACGGGCAGGAACCGGAAGGCATAAAGCAGAAGCCCCGTTCCCGTCTGAAACACCCAGAAGATCAGGAACAGCACGCCGAACGTGAAAAATCCGTTTTCAGCGGACTGGAAGATCACGCATGCCGAAGCGCAGCGCGTCCGGAAAAAGCGCAGGACCAGGAATGCCGCAAACAGCGGAAGCAGCCAGAAGATGCAGGAGTTCCGCAGGATTCCGATGAACCACATCAGTCTTCCGAGGTGATGATCGAGGGGCAGTTCGGAAAGCCAGTCCGGCAGACCGTCCGTGCGCGCCGGCGGCTCCATGCGGAACATTGCGCAGAGCGCGCCGAACATCTGCGGATTCGCGGCGAACGGGCCGGTGGCAATGTTCTTTTCGAGGACGTCCGGATTGAGCGTGATTCCGGAGCCGTTGGAAGCGAGGATGATCCTGGTGTCTCCGCACTTGGCCGTGATGGTGTTCCGGAAGACGCGGGCGATCCGGGAGCGCATGCCCTGAAAGAGTTCCATGTCCAGAAAATTTTCTCCTGCTGAACCGTCGGTTACGGCCAGCACCCCGTTCGGCGAGAGCACCTGGCTCAGCCGGGCAAGGGTCTCAGGACGCACCAGCCGTTCGGAAGACAGCGTGCGCGGCGAAAGTTCCAGGACTGCCAGATCGTATGAATTGTCTCTGGAATTGACGAGGAAGGATGCCGCTTCGGCGGGGGCATAGGCGAATGGGTTCCAGGCATCAAGCGTGACCGGGAGGCTGTCTACGGTGAGCGCCGCTGTGCCGCTGACTCCGTTCATCTGGACCATGACGAAGAGAAAGGGCGAATGTTCCGGGGCGGCCAGCAGGACGCGCGGCTGTCGGCCCGTTCCCGGCTGCGTCAGGAAGAACGAGGTCAGGAACAGTCTGCTGTTCCGTTCGACGGCGGACGCCTTCGGCCGGGACTGTGCGGGGGGGCGGAGGAACGGCGCGGAAGCGGCCCCGGCCAGCAGGAGCACGGCGGAAAACGCG
>CAZHPP010000378.1:0-4458 GCA_964534535.1 uncultured Victivallales bacterium
GTTTTTTTCCTTGTCGTCCCTTTTTTTGTTGCTTCCTGATTTATGTTTTTTTTTTGGAGATTCGCCGGAGGAGGCTTTTGTTCGGGGCAAATGGAGGTCACCCACTGGGCTTCCTGCCTGCCGCCGCATCCTGAGGAGAACCGGGGTCGATTTTTTCAAGAATGGCCTTGTCGGAAAGCGACATGTTGTTTTCAACCCGCCCGTCGTCGAGCGGGTTTTCCGTGCGTGTCCGCAGGTCCCGGAAGAGCGCCCTGATATCGATTATGCCGCCGATGGTGAACCAGACGGTGGAAATCGTCGCGATGACACCGGACAGGATCAGGTTGGCAAGGAAGAAGAAAGCCCAGTATTCCAATGGCCAGGGATGCCAGAAATTCCACGCCACTGTCCCGAGAAATACCAGGCAGAACCCCCAGATGAAGGAGTAGAGAAACACGCTCCACGCAATGACCTTGTCGCCAGTGGAATACTCGTTCGTGATCCCGATGAAGAACCTGTAAAGTTTGGCCCGGATGGATATGGGTTCTTCAAGCGCTTTCTCGCCGTCCACTCTGTATTTTCCACGGTGGAGCATGCGTTCGAGGTTGAACGGTTTGCGGCATGTCAATGCCGAACCGATACAGTATGCTGCCAGACTGAGCATCATTGCCATGAAGAAGAATTCATTGGCGTTGACAGGACATTTGATGGAGTCCATCTTCCATGTCACGATTGGATCAAGCGGTGCTGAAACGGATGACAGAAAATTTCCCGCGCTTTCCACAAGACCGTTCCGCAGAAGCCACGGATAGACGGAGTCCGCCCAGTTCCGCTGGATCAGAATGCCCCCGAGAGATACCGACATTCCGGTAAGAAGCGAGCAGAAGGCGCCGCAGGCCGTGCCGAAACGGCTGTACAGGCCGAAGATCATGACCGGCCCTGCGCCGCCAAGCCACATGGAACATATGATCGTAACGAACAGATTGATGTAGTCGAGCTGCGCCATGAAGAATGAACCGCAGAAAAAGAATATGCCCACGCCGATGGAGATCAGGCGCAGCAGCAGAATGTGCTGTTTGGGATCGAGCGGCTTTTTCAACAGGGGAAGAATGCAGTCCTGGGTTATTGTCAGCGAGGAGCAGAAAATACGCGTATCATCGGTGGAGACCATCATGATGACCATCAGCAGGCAGAACATCCCCATGAGTCCCATGGGGAGCATGTGGCGCATCGAGACGGGCAGCATAAGCTGATTGAAGAGTGTCCGGAACTGCTGGAAGGAGCTGTTCGCTTCGGAAACAGCCTGTTCTCTGGCCTCTCTGCGGAGTTCAGCTGAAAGCCCGGTTGATTCGCGGTCCGCACGCGCCATGTTTTCCGAGCGGATTGTTTTGAGTGCCGCATCGAAATAGACTGTATCAAGATTCTTTTCCTGGGAGAGCGGCTGGTCGACTCCGATCCTGTGCCTGACCGGTTCGATTTTTCCCAGGCTCGATTTCAGCGCGCGGCGTGAATCGGCATCGGGGATCAGTTCTTCCGCCACCTTGTCCGCGATTTCAAGCCGCACATCCCTGGCCTGGACGGCGAAATTCCTGTGATTCAGCAGGGTGATGATCATAATGGCGATCAGAACATAGAAAATCGATGAAAAGCCGTTCCGCCAGGTACCGAGCACGGATGCCATTTTCTGTTCATGGGGAGTTTTGGCCGCTGTGGTGTTGCCTGCGCCTATCCAGCTGGCGCGGTTCAGGACGCCGGATGCAACCGTAACTACCAGCGCAAAAATATTGAAATCCCTCAGCTGTGACACATCGTATGGGTTCAGGAAGCTTTCGCCGGCGACGCGGTCGCTCATGACCGGGATGATCTCCCTTGACCATGAAAAGTGGACCAGGATGAATACTGTGAATATCACCAGCATTGGATAGCACATCAGCCCCTGTATCGTGTCCGTGATGATCAGGGCCAGTGTCCCGCCCATGCACACAATGGAAATGGCGAGCACCAGGACGATGCACGTCACGATCATGAATGTTGAGATTTTAACGCCGAACATGGAGACAGTCGTCGGAAGGTCAAAAAAATAGATGAAAAAACGGGCGGCTATGGCCGGCGCGATCATGTTTGCAAGCATTTCCGAAATGGAGCGCAGTGCGGAGGCGAACAGACGGAAAGCCTTGTTGTAGCGCATTTCCAGAAACTGTCCCAGCGACATGGCGCGCGTTTCCCTGAACCTGTATGTGCAGAATCCGGTCAGCGCCAGAATCACGCTCAGCGGGGTAACAATGCTGTTCCAGAACGCCATGGCGAATCCGGTCTTGTAGTGCACTTCAACGTATGCCACCACGGTGATCACTGCCAGCCCGTTTGCCACATCGGCAACGCTTATCACATACCGCCCGGCAACTCTGCCGGCAGAAAGAAAGTCCGCCACGCCGCGGATATAGCGCATGGAATAATATCCCATGTATATTACGAATGCCACAGGCACAAATACGATCAGCCAGTCTATCGGACTCATCTCGAACTTTTTCCTTTCGTATTCCAATGAATATTTCCCGCCGCCAGAATTTGCAGCAAGACGGCATTGCAGTGCCGGCGCGGCATTCACAAGGTCCGAAGTTTTCCCTCATTCAGGCGCCATGACAGGACAGCTCTGTCCGGCAGGGCCTTTATTTTCCGGCTGTTTCCATCTTGACGATGCGTACTCCGCCCGGTTCGACTTCAAGGGCAAACCTTTGACCGTCAATCCGCAGTTTCACGCCTTCCGTGAGTTCCTCTGCCTTGTATTTTTCATCTGACTTGATCGTGACTGTGACCTTGCTCCGCTTCGAAGGATCGATCTTTTCGGATGTGTCGGTGAATTTCGTGATCCCGCGGTTGTTCAGAAAATACAGCCACCAGCCTTGCTTTGTCCTGTTGAGCCCGAACTGGATGTCGCCTTCCACTTTGAACGGGAGCAGATCCGACTGGAGCCTGGAGAGCATCCAATCGATGAAAACGAATTTCTGTTCTCCGGACGGAATGCGGTCCAGCGTTGTCGGCGTCATGACAGGAACCAGCCATTCCGGCGTTGTCGTTACAACATTCCCGCGGCCGTTCCGGAACACCGCCGCCAGGACGGTTCCTTTTTCGTCGGAAAGGACCGGCTTCGCGCCCATGAGGCGTATTTCAGAAATGACATACGGTGAATCGATCTTGAACGATGTTCCATCATCGGCGGAAGCTTTTTCCCCTGACCGGGTCTTCCTGCCTGTCAGTTCCACGCCGGTGAATCCGGGAGCAAAAGTCCCGGGGAGCTGGGCCGAGTTGAGAAACAGCGTTCCACCATTCCTGACATATTTTTCAAGACTCCTGACGCAAAGGCTGTCCCGTTTGAAGTCTCCGGCAAGGAATGCCGCCTTGTAGCACGAGAGGGCTTTAAGAAAATCATCTTCCCGCTGCGGCGAATCAGGAGTCAGAACATCGTATATTCCGGCGAACCGACTGTTGAAAAGGCATCCTTCGGCTCCCTTTTTCATCAGTTTGGTCCGTTTCCATCCGGGAACGATCGTGAACATGAATCCATCAATCATGCAGTCGCCGTTCCCATATTTGAAACGGCTCCATGAGCGTCCGCCGTAGTTCGGATATCCCTGGGCGAACGGGACAAGAATGGCAACAGGCGTATAAGGGATTCCCCTCTCCGGATTCTTTACCGTAAATTCATAAAATTGATGATATGCCGCGCCGTCTTTTGAAAGTGCCGCCGTCCTGTTTCCTTCCAGGCGGATGAGCATGGCTTCGCTCCAGTTTTCCGGCCAGTTGAAAGTTGCGCCTGCAAGATAGGAAAGATAGTGCATCCGCCTGTACAGCGATGGCGACATTCCGAAATCAGGGCCTGCGGGGCCCCATTTGTCCATTCTCCTTGACGCCGTTGATGAATCGTTCTGCCATTTCCCCGAAGAGTCCCAGCCGCTGTAAAAACATGCCGCATACCAGCCCCAGGGAATATCGAACTGTCTGGCCGCTCCGCGTGTGAAGAATGTTGAGATCAGCCATCTGTATCCCCATATTCCGCTGGATGTGTTGGTGGTTTCCAGAAACAGATATCTGCTGCCCAGCGCGGCCGAGATATGGTCCACACACCATCCGGCTCTCATGAAACTCAGATTCTTCCTGTCGTTGAAATGGAATGCGTATGATTTTTCATGAATCAATGCTGCGGCTTCCAGCATGGCAAAACGGTCTTTCAATTCCGGGAATTCGGAACGTATCCGCTTCCGTTCACTTTCTTCCTTGACGCGTTTCAGGTATGCTTCGAAATATACGAGTTCATTGTCCCATTCGGACTGCACGAACCCGATGAAGTTCCCATGACGTTTTTTCCATGCCTCATAGTCCGCCGTGTCGTGCCCGTAGCTTCCGCGGAGCGCAATCGGGGGCCGCGCGGAACGGAGATTGAGGATGAGAGGCACCCCGCTTTTGGAATTTTTCTCCATG
>CAZHPP010000379.1:0-2989 GCA_964534535.1 uncultured Victivallales bacterium
CACAGAAGTCTATTCGCTCCGGTCGCCGGAATCGGCATATCTTTCCGTGATGCCGAAAGGCTTCCGGAATGTGTTCCAGTTCAACCGGAACCGGGAAAACTGGGTCATCCAGTGCGACATGCCGGAACTGGAATGGCAGGAAGACCGGAAGACTCTGCGGATCGGAGAACTGGACGTGCCGTTCCTTCTGAAACTGAATTCGGCCCGGATGGAGGAACTCCGCAGGATTTTCGAGCGGATCACGGACCTGATGGAAGAGGCCGTGCCTGCGAATCTGTTTGCCGCGGAACTGCTTTCCGGAGCAGTCCTTTCCGAATTTTTCCGGACGGAGATGCCGCTTCCGGAGCGGGACGATCCCGGCAGCAGACTGAAAAAGGCGATCGATGCGGATTCCGGGTTCTCCCTGATGCTCAGGGAACTTTCGGAACAATGCGGCGCAAGCGCCGGGTATGCCCGCCAGCTGTTCCTGAAGCGGTATGGGATCGACCCGGCCGAATACCGTGCGCGCCGGAGACTGAACCGGATCCGTCTGCTTCTGACGGAGACGGAACTTTCCATGAAGGAGATCGCGGCCGAGGTCGGCATGAAGCATGCGCCGCATCTGAACGCATTCGTCCGGGAGCGGTGCGGAATGACGCCGCACAGGGCAAGACAATTCTGGAGGGGCGGAAAATGAGATTTCAGAGGTCGAGCGGATCAATCACGCGGTCGGCGAACACGGCTCCGTTCCGTGTTTCCGCGGTGTGGGTCCGCTTGCTGTGGGCGAACTGGACGTGTCCGTCGATGAAGAGGACGGTCCAGCCGTCGCGGTGGCCGTAAGGCGTGGTTCCGTCGAAGGCTCCGCATGCCGTTTTCCCGCAGTTGTAGATGTATTTCGTCAGGCGGAATTTCACCTGTTCCGGATCGGTCAGCTCGTAATTTACAAAAGATTCCCAGCCGGTTTCGGAAGCGTAACTGTACCGCGAAGGATTCGGAAGATTTCCGAGCCGGTGCCCTGCCGGCGTGTAGGCGGCTCCGCTGTACTTGAGCTGCCACGGATTGGCCGGCGGGTTCGGTGCGCTCGTGAACGTGGCAAGCACGCCTTTGCGTCCCGGGGTCATGTCATAGGGATTGGTTCCGGAAATCGCAGCCTGGGATCGGCGGAAGGCGGGACAGATCAATGCGGCCGGGACGCGCCGGTCCCACTCGCTGAAGTTATAATCCGTGTGCCTGACGTTCCAGAGGGAGCGCAGCTCGCCGGAGGGAAGATATTTGCGGAGCAGGAAGCACAGCCCGCCGAAATAAGGACTGTTCCACCGGGGAGTTCCCGTTCTGGACGTATGGGAGTAGGCTGGAAAATAGTTCCGGCTGTCGATGGAATAGAGGAGCACGGACATGTTGACCTGGCGGTAGTTCGAAAGGCAGACGGTCTGCATGGTTTTTTCCCGGATGCTTCCGAGGAAACTCAGGGAAAGCGCAAGAAGAATGGCCAGAATGGTGATCGTCATGAGCAGCTCGACCAGAGTAAAAAAGCGTTTTGACATGATTCTCTCTCCTTGGTACGGCAATACTCTAATACCTGAAGGTCGAAAAATCAAGCAGAAATCCGGTACCCGTGACTTTTTCAGCGCTTGGAATAAAATTTGATGCGGATTGGTAAAATAATCCGGAATGGTTTGCGGAACGGAAGGGAGGCTGGATTCTCCCGGTTCAGCGCAGGTGTTCGAGAAGGCTTCTGACGGCATTTTCCCGCTCGATTCCGCGGATCTTGTCGAGGATCATGTCAAGATTTCCTTCCATGAGTCCGGGCAGGTCGAAGGCGGAGACGCCGTAGCGGTGGTCCGTGACGCGGTTCTGGGGAAAGTTGTAGGTGCGGATTCGTTCGCTGCGGTCGCCCGTGCCGATCTGGGACCGTTTGTTCGCCGCCTGTTTTGCGGCCTCTTCCGCATTGCGGATTTCGAGCAGTTTCGCCGTGAGGATCCGCATGCAGATTTCGCGGTTGCGGATCTGGGAGCGTTCCTGCTGGCTGGCGACGACGATTCCCGTCGGTTTGTGGAGGATCCGTACGGCCGAATCGGTACGGTTCACGTTCTGTCCGCCCGGGCCGGAGGAGCGGAAGGTGGAAATTTCCAGGTCTTCATGACGGATCTCAATGTCGTCGAGTTCGTCGGCTTCCGGAAGGACCGCCACCGTGATCGTGGACGTGTGGATCCGTCCGGAGGCTTCCGTCGCGGGGACGCGCTGGACGCGGTGGACGCCGCTTTCGAACTTCATGTAGGAGAACACATCGCTTCCGGAAAGCGAGAACACAGCTTCCTTCACGCCGCCGAGTTCACTTTCGGAAAGGGAGAGCACTTCGCATTTCCAGCCTTTCCGTTCGGCGTAGTGGCAGTACATGCGGAAGATTTCGCCGGCGAAAAGAGCGGCTTCCTCGCCGCCTGCCGCGGGGCGGATTTCCATGATGGTGTTGCGCGTGTCGGCGCGGTCGGGCGGAATGAGCGCGAACATCAGATTCTGTTCGGCCTCGGCGGATTCGGTGCGGAGCTTTTCGAGATCGGCGTTGATCAGGTCGCGGAAGGAAGGGTCCTGCTCGGTCTGGAGCAGGGCGGTATTGTCCGCGGTTTCACGCAGGGCTTTGGTCCATGCGTCATGGAGCGCGAAGATGCGGTCGAGGCGGCTCTTTTCGCGGGAGAGCGCAGTGAATTCGGCGCGTCTTGAGTAAATATCGGGAGCGGCGAGTTTCGAATCGATCTCGCCGGCGCGCCGCTTCAGTGCGGAAATGTGTGCGGAAATGTCGTCCGGTGTCATAAGGGGTATGGGATCAGGGCATGAAAAAGCCCGTAGAACGGCAGCTTAACACAGGGGGGGGAGATGCGTTGGAAGCCGCCGCAGAACGGGCAAATTCTCAGCAGGTTACTTGGCCGCGGGAGCAGCAGCGGGCTTTTCAGCAGGCTTTGCCGCCGTGACGATGGCTTTCTTGCCGTAACGCTTGTTGAACTTGTCGACGCGT
>CAZHPP010000379.1:2999-4429 GCA_964534535.1 uncultured Victivallales bacterium
GACGTCGACGAATTTCTGCTTGCCGGTGTAGAACGGGTGGCAGGCAGCGCAGATGCCGACGCGCTGTTCTTTCCGCGTGGAGTAGATGTCCCAGACTTTGCCGCACGCGCAGATCACTTTGGCAGGTCCGTAGTTCGGATGAATTCCTTCTTTCATTTTGAAAAACCTTATTTTAAGGGTTATAGTATGACGTTTTCCGGATCGAAAACAGTGCCGGCACATGGAATTCAGTTCCCATTGCCGCCGCATGAACAGATAATATACAGCGTTAACACAATTTTTCAAACGAAAGGCCGAAAAAAAATGAAAAATTCTCCCAGACCGCTCTGGGCGCCCTGGCGCGTTGCGTTCATCCGCGGCAAAAAGTCCCCCGGATGTTTCCTGTGCCATCATGAACAGCCCGGAACCACGCCCGAGGATTCCCTGATCATCGCCCGCTATTCCGAATGCTTTGTCATCCTGAACCGCTACCCCTACAATTCCGGGCACCTGCTGATCGCGCCGTACGTCCACTGCGGCGACCTCGCGCTCCTGCCTCCGTCGACCGCGCACCAGATCATGGATGTCTGCTCCGAAATGAAGCGTCTGCTGGATTCCGCCATGAAGCCGGCCGGATACAACATCGGCTTCAATCTCGGTTCCGCCGCCGGCGCCGGAGTCGCGGAGCACCTTCACATGCATATCGTTCCCCGCTGGGTCGGCGATGCCAATTTCATGCCCGTCATCGGAGACACCCGCGTCGTGCCCGAAGCGCTTGAGGACACGGCAAAGTTCCTCCGCGCAAAAATTGTGGAATCGGCATCCCGCTGAATCCCTTCCTGCCGAAACTGACCCTCTGAATTTTCCTGTGCGGCGGGCCGCTTTCCCTGCGGTCCGCCGCATTGTTTTTTCCTTCTGCATTCTTCCGCAGAAGTTCCCCTGATTTTCCGCTTGCATTTTCTGAAATGTGTGGTATTGTAACCTTTTCTGAATCTAAAGCAGGAGAATTGGGATATCATGACGAAGACGGAAACGGTCGGCGCACTTTACGACAAGTACGTAATGAAAACTTATCCGAAGGCGAACATCGTGTTCGCCCGCGGAAAAGGCTGCAGACTCTGGGATGCCGAAGGCAGGGAATTCCTCGACTTCAGCTCCGGAATTGCCGTCTGCAGTCTGGGACACTGCAATCCGGGCGTCACGAAGGCGATCACGGAACAGGCAAAGAAGCTGGTGCACGTTTCCAACCTCTTCATGAACGAACGCCAGCCCGAACTCGCCGAAAAGCTGATCCGGCACGGATTCGACGGCTGCTGCTTCTTCTGCAACAGCGGCGGAGAGGCCAACGAAGCGCTGATCAAGCTCGCGCGCAAATGGGGCTCCGACAAGGGGAAATACGAAATCATCGCCATGAACGACTCCTTCCACGGCCGCACGCTCGCCACGCTCGC
>CAZHPP010000380.1:0-4422 GCA_964534535.1 uncultured Victivallales bacterium
TCAGGGAACTATTTTATTCAAAAAAGATGAGCCGTCCGCACAATAAAATGCGGGGATGCTTCACAGAACGGAAAAAGCTCCGTTCCGCGGCAGCGGCCTGATCGGGAAAAATATCCGGACTCCGGCGGAATAAAATTTGAAAATGCCGCCGCCTGCAGGTAAAGTACATGAAAGTCCATTCTATCGATACAATAACATAGAGAGAAAATATTTATGGGGATCGGCGGAGGAATTGCGGGCGCCGTCATCGGCGGACTCGCCGGGGGGCCGTGGGGCGCCGTCATCGGAGGGATCATCGGTGCCGCAGTCACGGGAAGTTCAAAACATCCGGAAGAACCTCAGCAGACGGAGGAACCGGATCATTCGACGGAAGGACATCCGGCTCAGACAGTCGAGGCATTCGCAAAACTCTTCCGGTGCTATGGAAAACTTGCAAAGGCGGACGGCCATGTTTCGACAGACGAGGCCTCGTTCGTTTCGGAAATACTCAAGAAGATGGACCTGCCGATGGAAGCGCGCACGGCCATGAAGCAGGCATTCGACGAAGGCCGCGACACCTCCCGGAGTTTCAGAAATCTGGTGATCGACCTCTCACGCGAACCGTTCATCGCAGACGACCCGAACTTCCGCCGCAGCGTCGTCAGCACGTTCTGCATCCTTGCCGCGGCGGACAACGAAGTGGTTGCCGCTGAACGGGATATGCTGAGGGAAGCAGGAGAAATTCTCGGGTGCAGGCCGGTCGTCGATGAATTCTTCAGGAGCAGACCGGAGTTCCATGAAAAGGCATCTCCGCAGGAGGAACCGGACGATTCGCTGAATGCCTGCTACAGGACGCTCGGAATCAGTTCTTCCGCCGACGTTTCCGAGATCAAACGCGCATGGCGTGCGAAAATCATGGAATTCCATCCCGACCACATTCAGGGGAAAGGCCTTTCCGCCGACTTCATAGAATTTGCAAAACAGAAGACGCAGGCGGTCAACGAAGCCTACGAGACCATCCGCAGGAGCAGAGGCTTCTGAACTCAGTTCCGATGCCTGTCCGGGCGGGAACCGGACGGGTGCCGCGTCTTGAAATATGCAATGCTCCGGCGAGGGATCAGCGTATAGTCGACCAGCACGTCGCCGCCGGGCGGAGTCTTCCCGGCCGCCTGTTCCTCCAGCACGTCGATTGCCTTTGACGCGAGCATGGAAAAATTCTGGGAGACCGTGGTCAGTCCGCCGAGAAGCCACGGCGAAACGCCGGGCACTTCCCAGCCGGCCGCGGAAAGGTCTTCCGGAACCCGGATCCCCGTCTCGTTCAGAATGCAGGATATCTCCAGGGAATAATCTTCTCCGCCGATGATCAGTCCCGTAACCCCGGCCTTCAGGAAACGCAGAAGCACCTGGGCGCAGGAAAAATGGTTTGAACTGTCGTCCATGGCGGCCATGAATCCGGCAGACTCCGGGTCAAGCTCATACTTTGCGATCATGTCCAGGAACGCCTTGCCGCGCTTCATGTTCGTATAGAATCCGGCCGGGCCGGGATAGATCATTCCGAGCCGCGTATGCCCGTACTGCGTAAACTCCCGGACCAGAAGCTCCATGGCCTGGATATCGTCGCTCCGCACGGTAAAAAGGTTGTCCAGGTGCGAAGGCCGGTTGTTGATGCGCACCAGCGGATAGACGCCTTTTTCCATCAGGCGTCTGGAGTTTTCCTCGGAAAAGTCGATGATGACGGTGCCTCTTGCCGCGTAGTTCAGACGGCTGAAGTCGCCCGCAGGAAGAATGGAAAGGGAGTAGTTCCGGGCTCCCGCTTCGGCGCGCACCGCGTTGAAGATCGCCAGGGAATAAAAGTCAATTCCGCGTTCCGGAGGGAAAATGACCAGCTGAAGAATCCGGGTCCGGAGACGTCCCGAAATTCCGGATTCCCGCGCGGCTTTCTGAATTTCCAGAATTTTCGCCGGGGAAACACCGGTCTTGCTGCGCAAAGCCCGCGAGACCGTGGAGACATTGCATCCCAGTTTTTCCGCCAGACGGCGCAGGCTCATTTTTTTCCGGATTCCCATGCGTTCCTCACTTTCCTGAAATATACACCTGTCTCTCCGCTTTTTCAAGCATTCTGTTGCGTTCTGATGCGCTGCTGTTGCTCTTTTTTGAGTTTTGTTTTTGTCGGTCCCGGATTGATTTCTCCCGGATATGCGCTAGACTGTTGCCAGACAAAAAACAGCGGAAGGAGATGTTTGACCGCATGAAACCCTTGTTTGAACCGGGCCGCCTGGCCCTCGGATGCAATTACTGGTCCTCCCGTCACGGACTCCGGATGTGGAGGAACTGGGACCCCGAATCTGCGGAGGCCGATCTGGATGCCTTTGCTTCCGCAGGGATCACCGTGCTCCGGGTCTTTCCCGCATGGGACGATTTCCAGAATCTCGGCGTCGTTTACGGATACGGCGGCACCTTCGACCGCTTCATTAATACGAAGATCGGCACCGTGCCGGATTCTCCGGAATCCGAAGCCGCGCTCGACCCCGAAATGATCGGACGTTTCCGCACTTTCTGCGGCATGGCCGAAAAAAGAAGACTTTCCCTCATCGTTTCCCTCGTGACCGGGTGGATGAGCGGAATCATGCTCGTGCCGGAGGCGTTCCGCGGAAAGGAGCTCCAGCGCGATCCCGAATGCATCCGCGCCCAGGTCCGCTTCGTCCGCGAATTCGTCCGCCGCACGAAGGACTGTCCCGCCGTCGGGGCGTGGGAACCCGGCAACGAATGCAACTGCATGGACCATGCCGGTTCGCCGGCCCAGGCCTGGCTCTGGACGAACGCGATCGTTTCCGCAATCCGCCTGGAAGACCCTTCACGGGAAGTCTTTTCCGGGATGCACGGGCTCGGAATCCATTCCCGCAGCGTGTGGAGCATTCCCCAGCAGGCCGAACTTACCGATGCCCTGACTACGCATCCGTACCCGCTGTTCACTCCGAAATGCGCGACCAGCCCGCTCAATGAGATCCCTGCCGCGTTCCATGCCGCCGCGGAATCCAAACTTTATTCCGAACTCGGCGGAAAACCCTGTTTCGCGGAGGAGGCCGGTTCGCTCGGCGCCATGATCTCCTCTCCCGAACGCACTGCGGGCTACATGCGCGTCCTGCTTGCCTCGTCGTGGGCCCATGACCTGCGGGCCATGCTGTGGTGGTGCGGGTTTGACCTCGACAAGCCGGGCTTTCCGCCGTATTCCTTCAATGCCATGGAACGCGGTGAACTCGGAATCTTTCATTCCGACCGTTCGCCGTCCCGGTTCATGCGGGAACTTCCGGAATTCCGGAAAAAACTTGATGCGCTTCCGTTCCGGAACCTTCCTCCGGCGGAAACGGATGCCGTATGCCTGCTGGCCCATGATTCCTGCTGGGAGGACGCCTTCGGCTCATTCACGCTTTCGCTTCAGGCCGGATTCAATCTCAGGTTTGCCGATCCGGAGCGCGGGCTTCCTGACTCTCCGTTCTATCTTGCGCCTTCGCTGCGCGGATTCGAGCCGTTCCGGAAGGATGTCTGGAATGCGCTCCTGGAAAAAATCCGTGCCGGAGCCGTGCTTTTTGCCACGCGGACCGACGGCACGCTGCAGCCGTTCGATCCCGTCTTCGGCTGCCATGCCGATTCCTTCTGCAGTGTCCCGGAGACGCGCAGCATTGTCCTGAACGGAAAGACTTTGACTGTTCATGCGCCCTGTTCGGCGCGGCTCGTCGCGGATTCATGCCGGGTCCTTGCGCGGGACGATTCCGGCATGCCCGTCATGACGGCGAATCGGTTCGGAAAGGGCCTTGCCGTGCTCCTGGATCCCGCGCCGGAAGCGGATGCGCTTCAGCCGGGGAATTCTCTTTTCGAATTCTATTCCGCGGCTGCGGAATATGCCGGACTGAAGCTCCCGTTCCTGAAAAAATCTCCATCGGTCGGGATTACGAGGCACCGTTCCGGCGGAACTGAAATCCTTGTCGCGGTCAATTACTCCGCACGTCCGGCGGAACTGGTCCTGCGTGCGAAACAGGTGCAGATTCTCATCGGAAAGGGAACGGACGGGAAGATCGTGCTCGGCCCGGACGACTTTGCTGTGCTGCAGAGCGGAAAAAAGGAGGAATGATGTTGCGCAATGTTGCATGGATGATGCCATGATTTGTGCTTTCTTTTGCGTTCCGGAGTCTTTACTTTTTCGTGGAGTCATGGTATAATCTAATCTGGAACTGAACAGGACGTCCGTCTGATGTGGAACAACAATAACAGCAAGGGAGATTGACATGATGAGATTCACACAATGGAAAGACTGCTGCGGGAGTGCCGGATTTTTACATTGATAGAATTTCTGGCTGTGATCACGATCATCTCTATCCTATAAAAGTAGAAGGTATCGTTATAAACTTATGCAAGTTATTTATTCTTCTGGGTTAATACCTCGCC
>CAZHPP010000381.1:0-4406 GCA_964534535.1 uncultured Victivallales bacterium
GGAGGCGTTTTTCCACGCCGGATCGTCGGCCTTTCCGTCGAGTATGACTGTCAGCGGAGCGGGAGAAGGCACGGCATGGAGTTTCCATGCCTCGACTGCGTTCTGATGTTCCATGTATTTCGCCGCCGCGGCCTCAAGCCTGCCGAGGAATTCTTTGCGGATGAAGCGGATCCGTTCCAGAGAATCGGGGGCTTTCGCAGCGGCCCGTTCTGCGGAATCGAACCAGCCGTTCATTCTTTTCAGTTCGGCGGGAGAATAAATTTCATTCCAGATGACGTAATCGGAAGGGACATTGGGAACCGGTCCGATTTCCGTGACTTCCGGCGGATACATGATCCGGGTCGTCCAAAGGGTCTCAAGACGGTCGAAGAACTGCTTCATCTGCGGCGCGCCGGGACCGAACATCTTCCGCGCATGGTCGTCCAGAAGACGTTCGGCGTCGGCTCCCGCGTCCCACATGATTTTCCCATAGATGTAATATGTGAGATAATTGAAGAGATACTGGTCTGTTTCGGATTCGAGGAATGCCCCGCAGATCTTGTCTTTCATGGAGGCATAGTATGCCGCCGTGGAGCGGGGGGTGGACGCCGGAACGCCCGGAAGCGAAAACGCACTGTATTTTCCCGCATAATTCCACAGAAAGACCTTGGTCCCGCCGAGTTTTCTGTTCCAGCGCGCGATTCTGGCGTCATCGGGCTCGGCGGCTTTTCGGCTGCTGTGGAGCCACGGGCCGATCGCGGCGACCTGGACCAGAAGATTTTCCGGAATGTCCGTGTCCGGAATTTCACCGAACGGCGTGTAGGCCATGCCGACCAGAATGGCGCCCGGATGCTTCTTCCGCACGTCGTTCGCCCAGCCGGCGAAAACATTCCAGCAGAGGTTCGATGCGTATTGGCGCCCCTTGTCCGCATCATATTTCTTTTCACATTCCGGACAGCGGCAGCGGTAGAAGCTGTCCTGCGGGTTGATGCAGAAGAAGGGGCCGCTGAAACAGCCTGGCGCCCAGTGCGGAAGCCCCCGTGAGGCTGCGGATTTGCCTGAAAAATAGGCATCGATATCTTCTGCAATGATATTTTTCACTCCGCTGGAAAAGCAGAGCGCTCCGGCAAAGGGGATTGCGGGATTGCTGTGGCGCTTTCCATCGGGCATCAGCGCAAAATATTCCGGGTGAGTCTTGCCGAAGCGTTCGATCAGATGGAGTCCGTTGAGTCCATGCGTGAAGGGGATGTACCGGGTCTGCATGCGCTGGCGGATATAGTTCAGCGCGCGGGCTTCATAGGCTTTTTTCGGGTCGTTTTCAGCGAACCAGTTTCCGTAGTTCCAGTAATAGGTTCGGATCGTATTGTCGGGCCGGTCGAAAATGGCGCATTCCGGCACGGTCAATCTTGCAAGTTTCGGCACGACGGTCCCGAGCTTATGGGGGAAGAACATGCGGACGCCTGCAAAACGCTCCAGAAAATCATAAACTCCGAACAGCGTTCCGCGTTCCCTGTAAAAGCTGCCCCATTCCTCGCCGTATCTGTGGGCCCGGCCCGCATCCGCTTTCGGATCGTCCCTTCCGGCGATATAGATGTTTCCTCCCGATGTCCGGATATAGAATGCGTCGCGGACGAGTTTTGCTTCGTCAAGGCCGGCCTGACGCGAGAACTGATTGAGGCCCACGACGATTGCACATTTTCCGGGAACCGGCGCAGATGCGCGCGCAACGGGACGCCCGAATGCCTGGGAAAGAAACGACTCCAGTTCGTCCGCCGCATATTTCACCGACGGCGAAGCGTCTTCCTCCGTGACGATCAGAAGCTCATCCGGAGAATATTCATGAAATGACTTCCCGATGGAAATGCTTCTCGGCGGAAGCGGCGCACGGGGATCCTCCGATGCGCCGGAACAGACAGACGCGGCAAGACACAAAACAAAAAGAACCGATACTTTCATGAAATTCTCCTGAAGGTTGACGATCTTGAAACAGTTACCAGGCCGTTGCGCTCAGCGGATTCCAGAACGCGGTCGAGCCGGCCAGTGGATTTGTGCTTTTTTTATCCGGAACCCTCGACTGGCGGAGCCATTCGAGATGGCTGTCGCCGAAGAGCACGTTGATCCCATTGCTGTGGCGGGCTTCCATGACCTGGTGGCCTGTGGCGCCCGTCTCTTTCCAGCATTCCCAGGAGAGGAGCGGATAGTGGTGGCTGTCGGCCATGTGGTTGAAACGGCTGGGCGCTTTCCAGCGGGTGATTTTCAGAAACGAGGCATAATAGGAATTCGCGGAACTGTAAAGATTCGAGTTCAACCCCATGGAATAGCAGGCGGAAAGCGTGGCTTTGTTGAGAGTCCAGTCGCGGAGGGAGGGGCAGAGCCGCGAATCAATCCGGTTCACCCCGCCCGCATTGGAAGCCCCGCCGAGATAGTAGCCGGACTTGACGGGAATATATTTCGGCGCGAAGAACGACCCGCCGTAAAACATGTCTCCCGTGCCGTTGGTCTGGGCCGGGGTAAACTCGTCGAAATCCGAGGCATACATGATCATGGCTTTGCCGACCTCGGCGAAGTTGTTGGTGCATTGGGTCTGCTTGGCCTTCTCTCTGGCTTTGTTCAGCGCCGGAAGAAGCATGGCCGCAAGAATGGCGATGATCGCAATCACGACGAGGAGTTCAATTAATGTGAAAAATCTTTTCATTTTTCATCTCCTTTTTTTTGTCTGTTGTCAGCATGGTTCCCGCAGAGAACAGGGATTTTTTTTCGGTTATTTTTTCTTTTTTCCAAGGTGCAGATTGTTGAATGCCGCGCTGATGCTGTCTTCGTCGGATGCATAACTTTCGCTTCCGGGCCAGATTGATTCGGAAATACGGTAAAGCTGGTGGACGCGGTACGGTTTGCTGAGCTTCGGATAATGGAAAAGGCCGGGGGTCTTTTTCCATTTCAGCATTGCCCTGCATGCGCCCCGTTCGATTGCGGCGCAGGCATCGGCCGGGTTCATATGAATTGCGGCCAGTTTTGAATGGGCGTATGCCTGTTCCGGGAGGTCGCTTCCCGCTGCCGCGATCAGACCGCGCTTGACGGATACCGTGACTACGCCGGGAGTCAGGGCTTCCGCCTCTCGGCAGAGCGCTTCTTCCCCGGAGGCGAATACGGTGGGAATGCCGAGTTCCATCGCGCAGAGGACCACCTGACCGTATTCGCCGATGGAAATTCCGTTGAGAGAAAGATCCACAACGGAAAACGATCCGGTATGCGCCATGTGGCTGAAAGGAGTGCATGCCTTTGCATGCTGCCCCACAAACGCGACTGCGGAATAATGCCGGTCGAGTCCGAGCGGATACGGTCCTTCCGGCCAGAATCTCTGAATCTTTGCGGGCGGAGCCAGCCGTTCGGAATCAAGTCCGCCGGGACCGTGGCCGTCCACAACGACCACTTCATCCGCGCCGCCCTTCAGAAATCCGCGCACAGCCGCGTTCGCTTCCTCCGTAAGAAGTCGGTGCGCGCATTCATAATACCGTGAGGCCGGCGTACAGTAATTGTCAAAATCAAGGACTCCGGCCACGCCCTCAAGATCCGTCATCAGATAGACGGATACTGCTTTTTCCCGTGCTGGCATGTTATCATGCTCCTTTCGATGCTTCTGTTCTTTTTTTCAGGTGCGGTGAAAGCATCCAGCGTGCGACATCGGGTTTGCGGTCCTTGTCCAGCGCCAGAAGCTCCTTGTGGTTTTCGATTACTTTTTTATAAGCTGCGACATACCGGTCGATCTCCGAAGGCCGGTATTTCTTGAACCATGGGACATAAAACACCCGGTTGTTGACGGCGTTGGCGACGGGAAAATCGCTTCCCGGCGGAGTCCGGTTCGTGGGACGGCCTTCGCCGTAGACGTCGGCCTGCGTAAAGAGCGGATGCGTGTGGAGCGGCCAGTTGCATCCGGGTTCGGACAGCGTGACGCCCTCGGCCTTCATGGCGTCGCAGAAGGTCCTGACGGAAAGGCCGTCCAGTTCCTCGGGAAGGTAATGTCCGTGCGGACAATACCATCCGCCCATGGTGGAATCCGGCCATTTGGAGACGCGGAACGCCCGGATTCCCGGGAGCCCTTCGAGGCGGTCCCAGAAATAATTCATGGCCTTGTCGAGCTCTTTCATCAGGGCGGGGTATTCACGGACCATGATGACGCCGATTGCGGAGGACATCTGATGCATGCGGAATTTGCATCCGCCGGAGGGAATTCCGGCAAGTGCCCTGTATTCGGGAATTGTGAGTTCGCCGTGCCGGTCGTGAGAACCGAAAATGACGGCGCGTTCAAAGACGGTCCTGTCATTGGTGAGCATGATTCCCGCTTCGCCGACGGCAAAAGATTTGGCGCTCATGCAGGAAAAACCGGCGGCATCGCCAAAAGTCCCGCACATGCGGCCCTTGTAGAGGGC
>CAZHPP010000382.1:0-4405 GCA_964534535.1 uncultured Victivallales bacterium
ATGATATATTGCTCCTCCAGCCGGGAAAATGGAAATCCTTTCCATTTTTCGGAATTCCCCTCAAAACAGGAGAGACGTTATGAAAATTTTCACAACGCCAGTCACGGACACGACAGTGTTCGACAGTTCTACCGACCGGAACGGCTATTTCTCGCCGAAGTCAGGAATCTCGATCACACGGAAAAACACCACGTTCAGCCTGGACGAGGCAATCTTCATCAAGCCGGTCGTCAGTTCGGGAACCACGTACAAGCCCAACACGCTGTTCTTCGACAGCGGCATCTCGTTCACCAGCACGTCCGATACGAATCTCGGTCGGGCCTCCCTGATCTTTTCCTACACGGGAGTTCCGCTCACTTCGCATACGCTGTGCCTTGAGCCGGTCAACAGGGCCGTCAAATGGAACCTGACAGTGAAGAACATGCTTCCCGGCGCGACAATGGACATCACCGGAGTTTTCGAAGCGGATTCGCTGATTCTGGGAAACATCAGCTCGTTTTCCGGCGGGCGGTACCTTGCAAACCTTTCCGTCACGGCCGAAAACCGCAAGGGACTTCTGACCGTCTCCGGATACAGCGCGGCATCCATCAAGACAAACGGAAACATTGCGGGAACAACGGCGGTCTCCGCAGCAACGGGTTCCGCCGGCCAGGGTCTGACGGCACGCGCGTTCCAGGCGTCCGGGATCCTGACTCTGGACACCGTTTCCGGCGGAATCACGGTAAAGGCATCGGAAAACCAGAAATCGACGGACGGCGGGACGGGCACCTTCTTCGGAGCCGGAATTTATTCGGGCGAAACGGTGACCGCGTTTGTCATTTCCGGGAAAATCTCGGTTTCCGGAACCGTGCGCGGCGGAGACGATACGGATGCCACCGCCATCCTCTCCTCGTGGCGCGCCGCGGGAATCGATGCCGTGAACACCATCACGGCGGGAACGCTTTCCGGCGGAATCACGGTCTCGGTTTCCGGAATCAAATCGGTCTCCGCGGCCGGCCTCTATTCCGGCGGCTCCGTTGCGGTCGACCTGCTGACGGGAAAGATGACGGCCTCGGCTTCCAGCCTCGGCACGGCCTCCGCGGCCTATGACATCTGTTCGGTCTCCGGGAACATCGTGGTCAGGACTCTTTCCGGGGCGCTCACGGCGAATGCAAAGGCGGCGGACGCGGCGGACGCAGTCGCGCTCAGCGCCGCCGTCGGCGGAATCACGGTGACCGGGGATTATGCCTCGACGACCGCGGTTTCGGCGGCGTCCGCCCGGGCCGGAACCCATGCGGCGGCTCTCGAATGCTCCGAGCTGCTCAGAATCTTCGGAAACCTGGCCGGAGACGTTTCCGTCTCTGCCTCCGGAAGCACCGGCAGCAGGGCATTCGCAATCCATTCGACGGGAAAAGGCGTCACGGTCTCCGGCGACCTGAACGCCCGGATCTCCGTTACAGCAAAAGATTCCACAGACGCCCTCGCACAGGCCCTGAACGGCACAGGCATCACCATCGGACGGATTCGGAAGGACATCTCCGTTTCCGCCGACGGGGCGGCCGGCTCTTCCGCGGGCGGCCTTTCGTCGTCCGCCTCCAACATCATCACGGGGGACATCTCCGCCGTGATTTCCGTCAGGGCACTCAGCCGGACAAGTTCTTCCACCGGCTGGGGATTTTATTCCATGGGGAGCGGCGGGATCTCGACCGGGAACATTTCCGGGAAAATCACCGTCTCCGCTTCCGGCGACGCAAGCTCGGGAGCATTCGGCATACTCTCCACAGGCGGAATCTCCAGCAGCGTTTCCGGAACCGTTTCCATCAACGCCATCGGCAAGACAGCGACAGCGCGGGCCTACGGATTTGCCGCAGGGGAGATTGCCCTCGACAAAGTTTCGGGAACCGTTTCCGTCGACGCCCTCTCAAAGGACAAGGCGACCGTGATCGGCATTTTCTCGAACGCGGCTGGCATTGCCGCCGGAACGTTTTCCGGCGCGCTGCGCACCTCGGCGGCCAGCACGGCGGGAGTGGCCGCTGTTGAAGGAATCCATGCCTCAACGACGCTGACTTTTTCCGAAGAAGTCTCCGGAAACGTCACGGCGGCGGCCGATGCCTACGGCTCCGCGTACGCCACCGGAATCACGGCGCTTGCAAATGCCGGAATCCGCGCGCTCAAGGGCATCACGGGAACCGTCGCGGTCACTTCCAGATCCGCGTCCGGGGCGGCTAGCGCATCCGGAATTCTGGGGTACCTCCTCAACGCAGAGAAAATCGGGACCCTGGACATTCGGAGTTCTGCGGCGTCTTCCGGGAAAGCGACCGCGGCGGGATTCTCCTTCGTGGACATCGCGGCGGGCGGCATGGAACGGGTCACAGTCGCCGCCTCCTCGGCGAAAGGGAATGCGGAAGCCACGGGACTGATTGCGTCTTCCTCGCTCAGTTTCAACACACTCCTCACGGACATCGGCACCTGGAACATCACGGCGACCGGAGGCGCTTCCGCCTCCGCCACCGGATGGTTCATCGGCACGGCCTCGGGTCCCTTCAGCAGCGTTTCCAATTCCGAAGTGACGGGCAGAATGACCGTCACGGCAAAAGGCGGCAGTTCCGGGAGCGCCGTCGGAATCTTCTGCAAGAACATGGGGGACATCCGGATGAAGGTCGACATCACCGCGTTCGGAATCGACCAGGCCGCGGCCTACGACTTGGTGGAGTCCGGAAAGCTCTCCATCGGAAAATCCAAAGTCACTGCGGGCGGTTCCTCCAGAACAGGAAGCTTTTTCGCCATCCGCGGCGCCGCCGGCGAACAGGACGCAGTCCTTTACGAAGGCGCTTCGCTCACAGGGGACGTCGATCTCGGAGGCGATTCCGATTCCATCGCAATTCACAGCGGAGCCTCCCTCCGCGGAAACATCTACAATACGGAAACCATCACCTTCGACCTCGACGACCCCGAAGGCTCCGCCGTTCCGCTCTGGGAAGCCTCCTCGCTTTCCGGAACGCCCTCCGTCGCAATCGAAGTCAACAATGGCCTGATGGGCAGTTTCACCCTGTTCAGGGGAAGCGCCGGAAGCGTGAATTCCTCCGGCATCTTCGGGACAGTCGGCATGCGCCTTGCCGCTTCGCCCGGAACCGTGCACACGCTCACCCTCAACGGCTCCACCCTCATCGACGGAATCCGCTATTCTCTTTCTTCCTCCGACGGCAGGACTCTGAAGCTCGGAATCGCGGTCGGCTGACCGCCCGGCCTTCCGCACCTTCGCGGGGGGCCGTTTTTTTGTCCCTTGAAAATTCTTTGCAGGACGATATATTACAATAAACAATAAGAAATATGATTTTAACAATCATAAAGGAGAGATCCCGATCATGAAAACTTACACCACGAAAAGCACGGACACGGTCGCCTACATGAGCGACGGAACAGTCAATGACGTCTACTTCGGAAGAAAAGCGGACGTGGTGATCCTCCGCGGAAGCACCTGGACCGCCCTGGAAGACTATGCCGTGGACATCACCCCCGCGGACGTCGGAGGCGGAACCTATGCGGACAACTCTCTTTTCCTGGAAAACAATCTCTCCCTGACCGACACGAAGAGCACCGTCGGCGGAACATTCGCGCTGATCCACTCGAATCTGGGCTCCGGAATGACACATACACTCGACCTGTTTTCCGCCAGCCGCGCGACGAAATGGAACCTCACGGTGAACACGCCCGCGTCCGCGAATATTTCCGCGTACGGCGCCTATACGAAGAATCTGCTCATGCTCGGAAGCACGAACAGCATCTTCCGTGCGGACGTGAACATTTCCGCACAGAACAAAGCCGGCAATGTCCTGGCCGCCGCATTCTCCGGACAGGAAATCGAGGCTCTGGGAGTCCTGAAGGGGAACGTGAACGTCACGGCATCCTCCGCCGACCCGCTGAACGTCTATTCCTATGGATTCCGCTCCGACAGCAGTCTCTCGATCGCCACGCTCGCGGGAAACGTCACGGTGAAGGCCGCCGACCTGAAGAAAAGCACGGACACAGGAAAATTTGACGCCGCCGCATTCTATGCCTCCGGCATCGTCATCGGCAATGTGAACGGGAAAACGACCGTGAGCGCCGTCTCGAAAGGCACTTCCTCGGCCGAAGCCTTCTGCTCGTTGTTAGACTCAATCGATATCGACAGTATTTCGAAGGCCGTCACGGTCACGGCGGATGCGGCGGGAACGGCATCGGCCGCAGCGTTCCAGACCGCGTTCGGCGGCACGGTCTCAATCGGGAAACTCACAGGCGGAGTCGCTGTTTCCGCAACAAGCAGGAACGGAAGCGCCGACGCGGAAGGAATCAAGACCTTCTCCCAATTCGGCACAACCACTTATTATGGCGACATTGCGCTGGACAGCATCTCCGGCGGATTCTCCGTGAACGCCTCCGGAGCCAC
>CAZHPP010000383.1:0-4393 GCA_964534535.1 uncultured Victivallales bacterium
GAACTGTTTCGAGTCGGGATCGAGTCCGGAATTTCCGGTTGCGAGCACGGGCTTCCCGGAGTTCAGGAACGCGCGGAGCTTTTCCTTGTTCTTCGAGTTGATCTTCACGCCGTCGGGGAGCACCAGCGCGCCGTACCGGCTCCAGTCGCTTTCCGAATCAATGAATTCGAACTGCATCCGGAGCTCGGAAAGGATCCGCGTGACGCCGACCAGGGTCGGCGTCTTTTCGAAGCGGTCCTCCGGAATCACCACGCCCAGATCGACGGGATTTTCCGCGCCCTCGAACCAGGGATCATAGCGTTTCAGACGCGAATAGATTTTTCCCACGCGCTCCAGCACGGCGGAATTGAGTTCGCCCGACGGCAGAAAATGGTCGCCGATGTTGGGGCGCATTCCGTTGGCCAGGCCGAACAGCAGGTCGTATTCGATTGCGGCCTCGGGGCGCAGCGTGCCGAAGTCGCCCCAGTCATAGAAGCGGCCCGTCATGTTGAGGACGGGTCCCTTCGTGAGGCTGCGGAGCCGCCGGGCGGAAAGCGGGAGATAGTCGTATCCCCAGCACGGATTTGTGGGCAGACATTCGCATTCCATGTAAGTCCCGAGCCGCATGTTGTCCGCGGCATTCAGCCCCAGATAGTTCTGCAGGAGTTCCGGATTTTTCGAACGGAGGAGTCTGGAAATATCCTCCGCCATGCGCACGGCGGAACGGTATGCAAACTTCCGGACGTCTTCGCTTTGATGGAAGTCGAGCCCGAGTCTGTTCATGCCTTCCACACAGTGCGGACACACACACGGGAACGCGTTGAAGCTGTCGAACAGGAATCCGGCGACGGGATACCGCTCCAGCACTTCGCGGATCAGCGAAAGCAGGTAATCGCGGTAGGGCGAATTGAAGCACATCATGCGCATGTAGGGCGAGATTTCGCCGATTCCGAAGTAGTCGGAGTGGAGCGTGCGGCCTTCGGACGAGATGACGGCCCATTCGGGGTGTTCGATGGCGGTTTCGTTGGAAAGGCCGCAGTTGAAGTAGGCGGAGACCTGGATTCCTTCGGCATTGCAGGCGCGGACTGTTTCGCCGAAGAGGTCGAGTCCGGGCGGGAGGGAGGGGTGGCGCGTTCCGATTTTCGTATCGTAGTAGCAGAACCCCTGGTTGCATTTGGCATGGAATCCGATGAAGTCGACTCCCGCCCTGCGGAGTGCGGAGGCGAATTCCCCCGCATGGAAGGAGTGTCCGACGTCGGGACATGCCTTCTGGGTGTGGTTGTCGAAGAACATTGCGAATTTCGGGTGGTACATGTTTAAGCTCTTTCCGTCTTGCGACATGATACGGTGTTTGGGAACCTTGTGACGACTCCGTTCCGGCATCCTTTATTTCTTCTGTTCAAGGTGCATGTTTTTGTCCTTAGTCTGAATCGAAGTCAGCCATTTTTTCAGCAGGTTCATATCGAACGAGATGACCTTTCCCCGGTTCAAATCTGCGAGTTCCCGCGTCAGACGGTCGGCCATTGGAGCAATTTCCTTCCATGGACGGCAAGACGACAGTACAGTAATTCTGCCTGCGTCAAAATTCAAGCGGAGAACCCGGATCCTGGTGCGGTATTTCGGCGCATCTCTTGTCAGGGTCTCCATTTTTTCAAACATGTGATTCCAGCGTTCCAGATTTTCCGGGGTCAGGTAATCGAAGCGGACATTCCCCATGCAGAACCGCTTCCCGGAATTGCCGAGCTGCTGATTGCATCGCTCAACATCATGCAGATATTCCAGAAAAGTCTCCGAGGCGGGACCGTAGAAGAATTCCGCATATTCGCGGAGGATCGGTTCCGGAGAAGCATCCGGATTCTGAAACAGCTTCAGCATCAGATAAGACTGCAGACCGAAGAACCCGAAATTCACCGTCCCGGAACCGTACCCGGAATCATGCTCGAAGTATGGAGAAACATCAAGCCTGCGGATGGTCCTGATGTCGCTGACCGTTCTGCCGATGTTCGCGATCGGCGGCAGAAAGAGATAATGATCTTTTTCTTCGGGATAAGGCAGCGGATAACTCCAAAGCCAGACCGTTCTGCAAAGTTTTCTCCACTGAATCAGGTCATTCAGAAACGGCCTGTTCGCAGACGAACCTTCGAGCGGGGCCGCAAAATTCTGATAGATCGGAGCGAATACGATCATCAGGTTGTCCGGCATCGGTCCGAACGATGAGGCGGGCGGCGTTATGAATGTAAGATAGGCGGTCGCCTTCACCGTCATTTCCGGATATTTTTTCTGAAGATCCCGGCAGAATTCCCGGACAAAGATCCAGTAGGCCGCGGCATTTGTTCCGTATTTCCGGGCAAGCGCACGGCAGTTTTCGCAGCAGCAGATTTCCTCATAGACAATGTCGTTATGGTCCAGCGTGAGGACAGCTTTTTTTGTCCCGGTCAGCCTGATCTGTTCTTCCAGATATGCGTAAATATTCTTCGTCAGTTCCTTTTTCAGGTCGGGATTGGAAAAGCAGAGCTGTCCGAACGGATACCGTTTCCCTTCCCGGTTCATGGGGAAGTATTCGGGATGGTTCTGGAAATAGTTTTTTCCCGCGTTCCATTTCCCTTTTTCCCGTCCGAAGCGGTTTTTGATTTTCTCCCACATTTTCCTGTCTTCCGGAGCAGTCACGGTTCCGGGGTGCAGAAACGTTGAAAGCGACTCTACATTGGGTTTGTATTCCACAACCGCATTCCTGATTCCCGGAAGAACCTCATACAGCAGGATATTCTGCCGGTTGCGGTAATGATACAGTGCAGCCGGCTCGCGTTCCCGGTAGAAAAAAGTCTGAAGACCCCGGACCTGGAAAGGATACTTTCCACGGAGTTCCAAATCCTTCTGGCTCAGACGGCTGAGCCGCGGAATCCGGATGTCCCCGAACGGGCTGAACCATCGGAAGCCCAGCTGATTTTCAAGATATTCATAGACGGCGTAAAGTGTCCCGTGCATGCCGCCGCCGAACAGGAACAGATCGCCGTTCCGTGTCCGGATGCACCATTCGTCTCCGGAAAATCCATGCAGTTGTCCGGGAGAATCCGCTCCGACGAAGATATTGTGTTCCCCGCGTTCGCATGAGATCGGGAATTCAGCCCCCGTGGCAAGCCGCAAATGTTCCGAGAGTTCTCTTGCAGCGAACTTCTCAATGTCTCCCGCATTTTTCTGGCAGACGATCCTGTATTCCGTTCTGCCGTTTTCGGCAAGGATCCGTTCTCCTGCGAAAGAAGCAGGAACAATCATCGCGGCAAGAAGCAATGGAATGATTCTGAATGACTGCATGGTTTATGCCTTATGTTTTATTTCTTCCGGTTTTTTTCAAGGGCCTTGCCCCATTTTTCGATTCTTCCCGTATCGAACGGATAATCCCAGCGCTCCTTCATCTCTTCGATTTTTGTTTTCAGCGCGGCGATTTTTCCCCTGGTGACTTCGAACGGCTCCTTGCGGGAATCCACAGTAATGAGAGCGGAATCCACGCTGATTCTTGCAAGCATGACGTGGTAAAGCTTGTCCGGTTCATCTGCCGCGAGCTTTTCCATTTCATCGAACATGGAACTCCATCTTGCCAGATTTTCATGCGTCATGTACGGGAATTCAACGGTGTTGTAGACGGCGCGCGTTTTTGAAGCGGCGGCAGCGCGGCATCCTGCTTCCACATCGTTCAGATACTTCCGGAACAGCGGCGCAGCGCGGCCGTACATGAAATCGGTGAACTCCGTCACGATTTTCTCCCTGTTTTCCGCCGGATTCCGGTAGAGTCTCAGCAGAAGATACGCCTGAAGATCGAAGAATCCGCAGCGGTCCCCCATGCACGAATCCTGCTCGACATAGGTGCCCTCCACTCCGAGAGCCTTCATCTTGGCAATGTCCCGGCTGATCCGCTCCAGGCTGCTGATGGGAGGAAGCACCAGAAATTCCTCCGATTCCTTGTAGGGCAGAGGATAATACCAGTACCACAGACGGGCTTTCCGGTCCGTCCATTTCCTCAGAATCGAAAGCGTATAATGATTGTTTTCCTCCTCCATCGGCTGGAGATAGTTGGAATAAATCGTGCAGAACACCAGGATCAGATTGTCCGGGATCTGCACTCCTCTCGGAGCTTCCAGAGTCGTGAGATATGCCATTCCCTTCACCGTGACTTCCGGATGCCGCTTCTTCATTTCGCGGCAGAATTCGAACAGGCAGTCGTAATAGGCGCCGCCCGGACACCTGTATTTTTTTACCAGCGCCCGACATTCGGGACAGCAGCACAGTTCCTCATAAACAATGTCATTGATGTCAAACGTAAAGAGTCCGTTCCGGACTCCGGTCCGCGCGATTTCCCTGTCAAGCTGGCCGAAGGCATTCCTGAACAGTTCCTTCCGCATTTCCCTGTTGGAAAAGC